>PMUF01000544.1 GCA_003167015.1 Chitinophagaceae bacterium
GCACCTATGCCAGCGGCAAAACATTTACGATCATCGCCCGCGATAACTCCCGCGAGAATATTTATATTCAATCAGCAACCTTGAACGGGAAGCCTTATCCTTATTGTCATATCGACCACGCACAGATAGCGGCGGGCGGTATCCTGGAATTGATAATGGGCCCCCGGCCCAATAAAAATTGGGGACTATGAAATTCAGAGCGACTTTCTTTTTTGCGCTGGCCTTCGGCACGGCCCGGGCTCAGGCCCAGGACCTGGTGCGTTATGCCAATACACTCCAGGGAACCTATTCCACCTTCAGCATTTCATACGGCAGTACGTACCCGACTGTAGGGCTCCCTTTTGCTGAACACTTCTACTCACCGCAAACCGGAAAAAATGGGGAGGGCTGGAAATATCAATACCAGGCCGGCGAAATTCGCGGGTTTGAGCAGGTCCACCAGTGCAGCCCGTGGATGGGTGATTACGCAGTGTTTTCATTAATGCCGGAAGAAGGTGATTTGCACGTAACGGATGACGCCCGGGGTGCGGCATTCAAACATGAAAACGAAATTGCCAAACCCCATTACTACCGGGTAAAGTTTGACAATGGCATTACTACTGAAATAAGTCCGGTTGAGCGCGGTGCTCATATGCGTTTCTCTTTCACGGGCAAACAAAACGCGTATATCGTTTTTGATGGCTATACCAAATACTGTGATGTACAGATAAACCCGGAGAAGAATGAAATATCGGGTTATGTACACAACGGCACTTTTATACCTGGCGGCTTTAAGGCTTATTTTGTCTTGCGGTTTGACAAACCTTTTCTGAGTTTCGGTACCTGGAAAAAGGCCGGCGGCGAAATCACTAAAGGTCAAAAAATCGATTCGGGCAATGCCATTGGCGCCTACCTGGAATTTAAGAAGGGTACGGTAGTGCAGGTCAAAATGGCTACTTCGTATATTAGCCCGGAACAGGCCGCATTGAGTCTGGAGACTGAATTGGGCGGCTTTAAGAGTATCGACGAAACGAAAGCGGCGGCCTTTAAGATATGGAATGATTTATTTAAACGTGTTGCTGTGGAGGGCGGTACTGAGGAGGATAAAGCAACTTTTTATTCCTGCCTGTTCAGAGCGAATTTATTTTCGAGGGAATTTTATGATATAAATAAAGACGGGAAGCCCTACTACTATAGCCCGTATGACGAAAAGGTGCATGATGGATATATGTTTACCGACAATGGTTTTTGGGATACATTCAGGGCGCAGTTTCCCCTGAGCAATATTTTGCACCCCGAAATGGAAGGCCGGTACATGCAAAGCCTGCTGGATGCGCAGCAGCAATACGGTTTCTTCCCGGCCTGGTCGAACCCGGGCATGTCTGGTGTAATGCTGGGTAACCACGCCATATCGCTGTTGGCTGATGCCTGGGTGAAGGGCATCCATACTTTCGACCCGGGAAAAGCCCTGGCGGCTTACCTGCATGAAGCGACGAACAAAGGGCCCTGGGGTGGATCGGACGGCCGCGAGGGTTGGAAGGATTATTTCACTTTGGGTTATGTGGCGCCGGGCGAGGTGCATGAATATGGCGCCAAAACCCTTGAATATTGCTACGATGACTTTTGCGCTTATAACCTGGCAAAAACGACGGGCAATACTTTTTACGAAGATATATTTGCCAGGCAGCTCTACAACTATAAAAATCTGTTCGACTCGTCGGTGGGCTTTATGCGGGGGAGGCTGGCGAACGGGCAGTGGCAGCCGAATTTCGATCCGACTGAATGGGGTGGACCGTTTACTGAAGGCAATTCCTGGCAATATACCTGGTCGGTTTTCCAGGATATAAATGGCCTGGTCAATTTAATGGGCGGTGAAAAGCCTTTTGCGGCGAAACTGGACACTTTTTTTACTACGAATAGCAACTTTAAAGTGGGCACTTATGGCACCCAAATACATGAAATGACGGAAATGGTGCTGGCTAACATGGGTCAATACGCCCACGGCAATGAACCGGATATGCACGTGCCTTACCTTTATAATTATGTCCGTGAGCCGTGGAAAACACAATACCGGGTCAGGCAGGTAATGGATAAATTGTATAACGCGGGGCCCAAGGGCTACCCGGGCGATGAAGATCAGGGTCAAATGTCTTCGTGGTATGTTCTGAGCGCCCTTGGCTTGTATAGCGTTTGTCCCGGCACGGAGCAGTATGTCATTGGCAGCCCGTTATTCAACCGGGCGACGATTACTATGGAGAACGGCAATAAGTTCACCATTATAGCTAACAATAACAGCAAAGCCAATGTTTACATTCAATCGGCAAAATTGAATGGCAAGGTGTATACCCATAATTACATCACCTATGCTGACATCAATAGCGGCGGGGTATTCGAACTGGAAATGGGGCCTGGGCCAAATAAGAACAGGGGCACCGCTGAAGCAGACAAACCTTTTTCCATATCGACGTCATCCTTTTCTGTACCCGCTTCATCATTAAATCAGTGATATGTCTCGTCTGTTTTTCATCCTATTTTTTGGAATTCTCACCAGATCCGCTGCCGCGCAAACCCACATTTCACTCAACAGCGATAACCCCTCTATTCACTGGCGGCTCACTCCGCAGACAGATGCAGACAGTTTGGCCTTGTTCCAACCCGGCTATGACACCCGCCAATGGACGGATGCCGTGGTACCCGGCGCCACCTTCACTTCTTTCGTAGTCGCAGGCAAAGAGGCCGACCCCAATTATGCCGATAATATCTACCGCGTCGATAAAAGGAAATACGACCGGAATTTCTGGTACCGGACCGAATTTGCCACCCCCATTGTCCCCGATGGCCACCGGCTCTGGCTCCATTTCCGCGGCATCAACCGCAAAGGCAAAATATTTTTCAACGGCGCCCGCCTCGGCCTCCTCGACGGATTCATGCAGCGCGGCGATTATGATATCACCCGCCTGGTTAAGACGAAAGGCCCCAACGTGCTGGCCGTGCTGGTCCATTGGCCGGGCCGCCCCATCGCCAATCACGCCAGCCCTACCTATATCTCCAGCGACGGCTGGGATTGGATGCCGCCCGTGCCGGGCCTTCTGGCCGGTATCACGGACGAAGTATACCTGACCGTTACCGGCGAGGTCAATATTATCGACCCCTGGATCAGAACGGTGGCTGCTTCGGATAAGGATGCGCAATTGGCCGTGCAGGTGGGACTGGCGAATCATTCCGCGGCGACGGTCACAGGCGTGCTGACCGTGCGCATTCAACCGGGAAATATTATCCTTTCGCGCGCGTTGACCCTCGCCCCGAACAGCACCGACTCCGTCAACTTCGATGCCGCGCAGGACGCTNNGATACCACCGGCGGCGTCTTCCATCTGTGGGTCAACGGCAGGCGCATCTTCATCCGCGGGGGCAACTGGGGCATGAGCGAATACCTGCTTCGCTGCCGCGGGCAGGAATACGACTACAAAGTCTTGCTGCATCGCGAGATGCACTACAATATGATCCGCAACTGGATCGGTTCTACCACGGACGATGCTTTCTATGAAGCCTGCGACAAATACGGCATCATGG
>PMUF01000308.1 GCA_003167015.1 Chitinophagaceae bacterium
ACCCGTTGCTGCTGGCCGCCTGACAATTGCGCCGGATAACGCGACAGGACGTCCGCAATATCGAACTGCTGCGTATACTGCCGGATGGCGTCCTCCTCTTTTCCCGCCAGGGCCTTGTTCTGCCGTGCCGCCAGCATCAGCGACTGCCGCACTGTCCTCCACCCGAACTGGTAATAATTCTGGAAGATCACGCCCATATCCCCCGGCTGCACGATCCTATCCCGGTACACCTGAATAGACCCATCAGGCCTGGCCGAAGGCACCCTTTCCCTGATCGTGATCTCACCGGCATCAGGCCGTTGAAGACCCGACAACAGCCTGAACAATTGCGTCTTCCCGATACCGCTCCGCCCGACCAGCGAGACGACCTGTCCCTGCAACAATCCCGGCCGGACGATGTCGCGGATGGTAAAATTAATATCGTACAGGATACACCGGCGGTCATAAAACAGGGACACATCGGTCGCCTGTAACAGCACATCTTGTTTTGTATAAGGGGTCATGATGATTAGAGTTTGGTATAAGGAAATAGCCAGTGNNTTCAATCCCTCCACCATCGTGATCATCATCCAGGCGATCGCAAAGTTTTGCCGCACCACCTCGAATACCTGGTCGGCCTTACCGATGATGATCACCTCGTACAGGCTCTGCCAGCGGTTGTAACCCAAGGTCTGGCATAGCTCGATTTCCTGGGCAGGCGTCCTTACGATCACCGCCAGGAAAGACGTTACCAGGAAAGGAACGATCCCGAAGAGCAGTAACGACAACTTCAGCTGGCTGCCATCCCTGGTCAGTAGGGTGAAGATGAAGATCAACCCCGTCAATGTCAGATATCTGCATTTCACAATGAATTGCGCCAACGGAGTAAGAAAGGGTATCACAGCCCCATACGACAACACCAGTGTGATGACGACAGCATACAGCAGCGCCTGGCCTGTCAGCAGCAGGCTCGTCAGCAGGTTATCCGCGAACAGCCGCGTTGTCAGCAACTGGCCCAGCGCAGCTAACACTGCCGAAGGATGCGGTATTAGTCCCTGGCCGCTGACCTGCCACGCCAGCAGCGCAACGGCTGACTGTGCGATGACGAGGATCAGAAAAGTTTGCCGGTTGAGCTTTTCAAATGGTTTGAACATATTTATTTTATTAAAGCGGGAGGCCGTCCCCGGCCCCCCGCCTGTTAAGAATGAATAGCCCTTCGGCCATCTTTTGTTATTCACCCAGCACAATCTCCACGCGCCTGTTGCGGCTTCTGCCATCGGCCGTGGCATTGTCGGCCACCGGTTTGGCTGCACCATAACCCTTCGTTTCGATACGGTCCGGCGTCAATCCCTTACCCAGGAGATAATCCCTGACGGCGCCGGCCCTCTTTTCCGACAGCGGGATGTTGACGTCGTCGGACCCGCTATTGTCGGTATGACCGTAGACGCCCAGCTTCAGCCCTTCGGCTACGACAGCCGACTGGAAGATCTCATCCAGCATAGGGTAGGAGGCAGGCCGGATAACCGCTGATCCCGTCTCGAATTCGATGTGGTAAGACCGCGAAGAGACCTGCGCCGTGATCTGGCTGGCATATTTGGTCTCGATGGCCTTTCCCTGCATCAATTCCGGGTGATTCGAGATCACTGTTAACAGGAAGGACTTGTCTACTGCCTTTTCATAGGGGATATAGCTCGGCATGATCGCAGGATACATCCTGACCATCAGATTGCCGAACGTATTATACACCGCTTTATACCTGTCTACTTTGTCCGCGCCCAGCCCATAGCTGTTGGCCATATCCGCCAGGTTAAAGACGGCAGAGCCTCCAAGGTGTACCGTCAGCCCCTGAACGTCGGCCTCTTCCACGCCGTTGTAGTACTTCAGCCAGTAGTCCGCATTTTGCTCCTGGTAGACTTCGGCGCTGACTTCGGCCGCGAATTTCCGGGCTTCCGTGAACGACCTGACCTGGTCGCCGGCCTGCGCCAGTGCGATGATCATGTTCTCGACGTCAGTGCGGTGGTCATAGGCCCACTTCTTGATGGCGATCGTCTCGACAGGCATCTGGCTGGCGTACTGACGCGTATTGGCGATCGTAACCAGTCCGCCCTTCTTCGTGGCGACATTCACGTCGCCCGGTGTCCAGGTGGCTACGGCATCGACGCCGACCGTCGTATCCTGGCCGGTTGTTTTACCGTCCACGATGATCTTCCTTTTCTCCGTATAGCCTGTGATGTACTTATTCGGTGCATCCAGGAAGTCGTTGGCGGCGATCAGGTTGACGGCTTGCGGGTCATAGGTCGTTTCATCAGGGTTCACCTTGATCCCATTGTCACCGGCCCATTTCAGCAGGATGTTGACGTCTCCGTCCCGCAGTACACCGGCGACGCATTTGCCGACGGCATTGTGCGGGTCCTGTTTCCACGATACCGGACCCATGATCTGGTCTTCACCAAAAGATTTGCCATGGGCGATCGGCAGGATGATGGGCTGGTATTCTGCACCCAGCGGCTCGAGTTCCTTCGACAGGGCCGTCATGAAGGCCGGCATGCCGTCACCCATAAAGGACACCAGCACGGCCGGCGTATTCGGGTTGGTCTTGTATTGACCGGCAAACTTCACCAGGTCCGCCATCTGCTTGTTACAGTCGTCCTGGCGGGTATAGGTGATGTCGAGATGGGCGTTGTCGAACAACGAGCCTTTGGTTGTCCTGACGCCGCCATTGGCGTACATGCCGGAAAATTGAGCATTCCATGCCATACGTTCCCAGCTGATCAGCGTCCCGCCATTGACTGCTTCGGTTGCAGCCGGGAGAGGCAGGAGTACCGCATGATCATTCAGCGAGGCTTCCGGGGCGTCGGGCAGTGTTACCTTGCCCACTTCTACGGCCTTACCGGCTTCTTTAGGCCTTGCCTGGTACCACTTGATGCTGACGATGCCCGCGGCAACGACAATGATGATCAATAGAATTTTTCCGGCGGGTTTTAATTTGACTGACATATGATGTGATTTTAATGGTTTGAAAATGTTTTTAATCCAATAATCCCTTGTACCGGTCGACCGACACGTCTTTCAGCCGGCCTTTATCACCTGTGGCAGATGAGCCCGTCCCACCCGGAGCGCCCGTCCCTTTCGAAGCGCCCGTATAGTTGAAATCCTTGCCCAGGTCGAACCCGTTGATGAGTTCGATAGCTTGCGCGGATTTCGCCTTGTCTTCCAGCACCTGGTCGTCCATGAATTTGGACGTAACGTCGATGGCCGACTTGATATGCCCGATCTTTTCGCCGATCCTGACTTTCAGCAGGGCCAGCGCTTTTTCCGCATCCTGGTTCAGCTCGTCATCACCCTTGAAGGCGTGCATGGCGCTGGTGACGGCAGACAGCCCCGTGGTCACGGAATAGTACAGATCCTTTTTGGCTTCCAGGTCCAGCTTGGCGTCTTCCAGCATGACGCCGCTCTCTTCATAGGCAGCGTCTGCGAACCGGATCAGCTTATTCAGGTCAGCGACGATCGGCGTGACGTTGTCGATGTATTCCCGGCAACGGATGACGTTGTTGGTATACAGGTTGACCTGGCGCCCGGGGCCGCCTTCGGATTGCAGGATCTTTACTTTCTGAATGTTCAGCTGCAACTCCTTTTCTTTTTCATCGAGCTTTTCGACCAGCTCGCTTTGCTTGCCTTTCAGCCGGGCCGATTGTTTGTACAGGGTATCCCTGTCCTTATAGCCCTGATCGATCTTGGCCTGCAGGATATTGAACGGATTCAGCTCGATGGCCAGACCGATAGAACAGTTGGCGATGAATTCCGAGAAGTACTTCATCGCCCGCCAGAACTTCCGGTTGGTGACGATCATCAGCAGCAGGCCGCAGACGACGCCGCCGATCACGAGGTTCACCAGACTCCAGGTCACTTTGACCAGCCAGGGCAGTACATAGGTGAGGAATCCATAGGTCATGCCTGCCAGCAATGACAGGACGACGATGGCCGTGGCGATATTCTTCGGTTCGCTCCACCAGCCGGGGGTCT
>PMUF01000496.1:0-1032 GCA_003167015.1 Chitinophagaceae bacterium
AGATCAGCGCCAGGCTGATAGGTACGACCTGCTCCAGCCGTTTCGTAGCTCGCTGCTGGTTTTCAAAATCGCCTTGCCAGACCATGGAATAGCCTTTTTTCAAAGACACTGCCGCGTCGACCTTTTGCTGGGCCTCGGCAATGGTGCTGCCCATATCCCGGCCCCGGACGGAAAATTTCAGCGCGGCATACCTTTCATTGTCATCCCGGAAGATCAGGCAGGGACCGGTCTTCATGGTAATAGCCGCTATTTCCTTGATGGGCACTTTCGATCCGCTCTGGGTGGGGACCATGAGGTTGCCGATATCGTCCACCGAGGCCCGGTATTCTTCGGGCAGGCGGATGCGGATATCGAAGGTCTTGATGCCTTCATACAGGGTGGATGCCGCCTTACCGCCGATGGCCATTTCTATGACAGCGTTAGCGTCGGCAGTCGCCACGCCATACATCGCCATCTGCTGCTGGTTGAGGTCAATATCCAGCTCTGGCTGCCCGAGGTTTTTGATGACACCAAGGTCCTCGATACCCCGTACGCTTTTCAGGATATTATCGACTTCTGTCACTTTGCCTTCCATATAGTCCAGGGAATCTCCGTACACTTTGACACAGATGGAGCCTTTCACACCCGACACGGCCTCTTCGATGTTGTCGCTGATAGGTTGTGAAAAATTGAGGTCTACACCCGGGAGGACGCTTAATTTCCGGTTCATGGTATCGATCAACTCTTCCTTAGTCAGTTTCGACTTCCATTCTCCTTCCGGGTACAGCAGCACGTCGAATTCATTATTGTAGAAGCCGGTGACATCCGTTCCGTCATCCGGGCGGCCGGTCTGTGACGCGATGACTTTGACCTCGGGAAATGCCATCACCATTTTACGGACTTCACGCGCGACTTTGACGGATTCGTCCAGGGATACGCTATAAGGCAGCTGGGCCCTCAGCCAGATCGCGCCTTCGTCCAGCTCCGGCAGGAACTCCGTACCCAGCAGGGTGAAGGCATAAAACCCGGCGCCGATGATGAGAAAGGCGATGA
>PMUF01000496.1:1117-10434 GCA_003167015.1 Chitinophagaceae bacterium
AAGGCGAAGATGGGCATCAGGCCGGTGATGATGATCAGCTTGGCGAAAAAGATCGTTTTTCCGAACTGGGCGCCATTCTTCTTGATGAGACCCATTTTGGCCATCTTATTGAACCGGTCCATCCCGACATCGCGTGCCTGTTGGTCGAGTATCACAAACAGCCCTTCTACCATTACCACTGCGCCGTCGATGATGATACCGAAGTCCACCGCTCCCAGTGACAGCAGGTTGGCGCTCATGCCCATCAGGTGCAGGCAGATAAAGGCAAACAGCAAAGCGAGAGGGATAATGATGGATACAATCAGCGTGGTTCGCCAGTTGAACATGAAAAGGGACACCAGCAGCGTCACCAACAAGATGCCTTCCACCAGGTTATGGAGAACGGTATGCGTGGCATAGTGGATAAGATCTTCCCGGTCATAGTAGGGGACGATCTTTGTGTCCTGCGGCAGCACGGTAGAGTTCAGCTTGTTGATTTTCGCTTTGACCGCCTGCACAACCGCTGTGGGATTTTCTCCCTTGCGCATGACTACGATGGCCTCTACGACATCGTCCTGGTCGACAATAGTCCGGTGACCGGCTGAATCAAGAATAGGCTGCCCGGTGGAATCGGTAACCGGGTCGGCCCTTCCGACACGGCCCAGGCGCGGAACATTAGAGATCACCACATCCGCCACGTCTTTGACCAGTACCGGGATATCGTTGTTGGTTGTAACGATGATATTTTTTATTTCGCCGATATCGTTGAGCAGACCGATGCCGCGTACGACATAGGCCTGGTTGTTCTTGACGATGAAATCGCCGCCGATATTGATATTGCTCTTGCCGACTGCATTGAAAACATCCAGCGGGGTGATGCCCAGGTTGGTCAGTTTGCCCGGGTCGACCTTGATCTCATAAGTCTTTACCCTGCCGCCGAAGCTGACGATATCGCCGACGCCCGGCACGGAGCGCAGCTGCCGGTCGATGACCCAGTCCTGCATGGTTTTCAATTCCCGGTCGTCCCGGATGCTGCTCTTGAGGGTATAGCGGTAGATCTCACCGGTGGGACCGGTAGGTGGCTGCACCTGGGGCTGGATGTTATCGGGCAGGTTGACATTTTGCAGAAGGGCATTGACCTGCATGCGGGCGTCCCTGTCGACTACACCGTCGTCAAAAATAAGCTTGACGTAGGAAAGGCCGAAGATGCTGGTTGACCGGAGGCTGATCTTCTGTTGAACGGGGTTCATGGCGATCTCGACGGGGATCGTCACGAACTTTTCTATCTCTTCCGCGCTGCGTCCCGGCCACTGGGTGATAATGCTGATCTCCGTATTGGTAACATCCGGGAATGCCTCGATAGGCATGTTCCTAAAGGTGATGATACCCGTAATCAGTAAGAGGGCTGTACAAAAGAAGATAAAATACCTGTTCTTGAGGGAAAAGGCAATAATACTTCTGAGGAATTTATTCATCTCCGGGAGATTTTTTAGTTTTCGAGTTTAAAATCCGTTTAACTATTCAGGGCATTGTAAATAAGGATGGCCTGAGATGAAACGATCTTTTCTCCTTCATTCACGCCCGTTGCGATAAAGGTCTTGTCGCCTACGGCGCTCAGCACTGTCACGGGAGTGATGACCACATCCGACTTGCTATGGAAGATGAGGACATAATTCTGACTATGGTCGAAGATAACGGCCGAGGAAGGAACGCTGAGGCACTGTTTGTTCTCCTTATCACTGACAGTAATGCTGGCATACATTTCCGGCTTCAGTGCATAATCAGGGTTGGGCAGCACGACGCGCACCTTCATGACTTTACTGGTAGGGTCCAGTACGTTCATGACCTTATCGATCTTGCCTTTGAAGATCCTTCCCGGGTAGGCCAGGGTAGTCACGTCGACATTTTCTCCCTGGTGGATGAGGCCGATATTGGATTCGTATACATTGGCCTGGACCCAGACATTTTTCAGGTCGGAGATGGTGAACAGGCTGGTGCTGTTGTCGCCGCGGATGAGCATATTGTTGGTGGCTCCCTTCTGTACGATGAACCCGCTGATCGGCGCCCGGACGACAAACTCTCCCTCGCTATTGCCGCCATTGATCTTCAGCACCCGGTTGACGCGGCTCAGCTCTGCCTGTGCCTGCTGGAGACCCACCCGGGCAGCCAATGTATCGGGCACCGAGGCCAGACCGCTGTGAAAGAGATCCACAGTCTTTTCCAGGTTCTTCTGGGCGACGGTGAGGTTGGTCTCCGCATTCAGCAGATCGCTGCTGTATTGCGCCATTTCCTGGCTCCTGACGACGGCCAGAGTCTGGCCAGACGATACATTATCCCCCAGATTCACCTTGATATCATTCACTATGCCGCTGACCAGCGAATAGACGGGAACGACATTGTCATCGTTGGTGCCTATCTTACCGGTCAGGGTGATCGCAGTGACCAGCTGGCTGGTGGAGACAGTATCTATCCTCAGGGCCTTCATCACCGTGTCCGGGATCACATAGCCTTTGTCCGCCTCGGGCTTTTTCTCTTTTGTCTCACAGGACTGGATGAATAGAAAGAAGCTGCCTGTTAATAGGATGTAGAGGATCTGTCTGCCGGTATTAAAGATCTTTTGCATATTGATACGATTGATCATTGATAGTTGAATGGCCTGCTGCGAATGGCCCGGTTAGTTAAAGAAATTGGTTCCCGTGTAATAATTGATATCCTCGAAGGCACTGACCCGGTTGAACTGGATCGTATTCATCTGCACTATATTTTGTTTAAAGGAATCGTAAAAATCCAGGAAGTCCAGGATGCTGATATTCCTTTTCATATATTGGTTCAGCACTTCGTCATTCAGCCGTTGGAAATCGGCGGCGAATTTGGGGTCGATCGTCCCGAACATGCGTTGCTGGGCAAAAGCTTTCTGCAGGGAATTGGTTACATTCTCTTCCACCGTAGCCTGGGTGAAGCGCTGCGTGGCTTCCGTGTTGAGGATCTGGGATTTTGCAGACTTGATATTTCCCTGGTTGCGGTTGAAGACAGGAAGATCGATCGAAGCGCCGATGCCGTAATAGCCATACAGGAAAGAGCCGGCTTCGTCATAGCCCAGCGACAGGGTGAGGTCGGGTACAGCCAGCGCTTTCTGATAATTATAGTTCAGCTGATTGATCTTGGTATTGGTCCTGGCAATCTGCAGGTCCGTGCGATTACGGTAAGCAGAGTCGATGAGGGTAGCCAGTGTATATTGAGAAGGGTCCAGTTTAGTCAGGGCAATGGAATCGATGACCGGGTCGATGAAAAAATTTGGCTTTGCCTGGAGGACTAGCCGCAGTTCGCTCTCCGCATCATTGATCTGGTTGATCAGGCCGCTATATTCGGCCTGGAAACTGTACAACTGTGCTTTGAGCCTGACGACATCCTTCTCGGAGATGTATCCTTTTGCCTGTGCTTCGGAGTAGGCATCCGCCACGTGGCTGAGGGCTTTGATCTCGGCATCATAGACTTTTGCCGATTGCCGGAGGAAGTAGATCTGATAAAAGTCCGTCCGCAAGGTATATTTCAGTGTCCGCAAGAGGTCGAAGAACTGGTTTTGGGTCAACTCGACATTCGCCTGGGCCAGTTTGATCTGTTTGTTGCGTTTGCCGGCCAGCAGGATTTCCTGATCCAGTTCGAGGGTGGTTTCGTCATTGCTGCCGGTAGGGAAGAACTGACGCAGCTGTGCTGAATACAGTGTATGGCCGATGCTGAAATTAGGATTGGGCCAGAGGCGGGCCTGGAGGACGAGGGCCTGGTTGGCGTCTATATTGTACCGCTGCGCGAGGAGTTGCAGGTTACTGTCCAGGAACATTTTCTCCGCTTCCGGCAATTGCAACCTCAGCGTATCCTGATGCGGCTGGGCGGAGGCGGAAAAGCCGCAGAAAGAAAGAGCCATCAACAAAACCGGGAACAGAGCCAACCTTCTTATTCGCATACGTAATTACGGTTAATTTTTAGTGTGCAAAAGTATAAAAATTTAATGTTAACCCCGGGTTAACTCTTTTATAAACGCTATTCCAGGGAATTTATTAAATATGATTTCATTTAACTATATGTCAGTCTTTTTCAGTAGTCATTCCAAAGAATAGCATATCGCATTAAGCTTGCCGGAAATGCGATTTCGCGGTCAGCTGATGTTTGATCATCCGAGTCGTTGACTGGCGCCGGTCCGAAATGAAAAAACTTTTCAAAATGGCAGCGTCAGACAGCAGGCGTATTGAAGCGGAATCCTACTCCGTGGATAGTTTCCAGGTTGACCTGGGGATCTGCTTTGAAATATTTTCTCAGTTTGGTGATGAATACATCCATGCTTCGGCCCAGGAAATAGTCATCTTTCCCCCAGACATTCAACAACACTTCTTCTCTTTTCAGGATCCGGTTGGAGTGTTCGCACAGGAATTTGAGAAGGTCGGCTTCTTTTTGCGTGAGGTTGAAAACTTCCTGACCGATGGTCAGTTTGAGGTCCGTATAGGAGAAATTCAATTGGCCAATGACGAAGGTGACCGTTTTGTCGGAATGCATTTTGCGGGTCCGTCTCAGGAAGACCTCCATGCGCATCAGTAATTCCTGTATGGAGAACGGCTTCGTGATATAGTCGTCGGCTCCGCTCTGGAATCCCTTCAGCTTGTCTTCCTCCATCGAGCGGGCGGGCAGGAAGAGGATGGGGACCATATCGCTTTGCTGGCGGATCTTCCGGGCGACGGCGAAGCCGTCTTTATTCGGCATCATGACATCCAGCAGGCAGATAGCAAATTCATTCTTATCGAATTTATCGATGGCAGCCTGGCCGTCAGGGCACAGGACGACGTCATAACCGGCATCTACCAGGTTATCTTTGATGACATATCCCAGCGAGAGATCATCTTCCGCCAACAGCACTTTTATTTTCGGGACTTGTTGCATAGCTATTGATTAGTTAAGGGGAATGAATAATCTGAATTCTGTTCCGATACCCGGCAGGCTGTTCACCTTGATCTTTCCTTTATGTGCGTCTATGATGCGTTTGACGAAATTAAGGCCCAGACCGAATCCTTTGACGTTATGAATATCACCGGTGGGTACGCGGTAGAATTTTTTGAAAATGTTCTTCAGGTATTGCTTCTCGATGCCGACTCCGTTGTCTTTGACGGAGATATAGAAGTCGTCTTCATCATGACCTGTCTGTACGACGATGTGCGGGTCCGCTGAGTATTTGAGGGCATTCTCGAGCAGGTTGACCACGGCCAGCTCGAGGTGGGCCTTGTCTGCCTGCAGGCGGCCGCCGACCTCGTCCATCCTGACTTCCACCTTAGCCTTCTTTTGTTCAATGAGAGGTTGCACCTTGTTGAGGGCCTCTTCGATCAGCAGGTGTGCATCGATCGCTTCCTTCCGGATCGGGAGGTCTTTGGTCTCGATAGAAGCCGTCCGCAGGAGGCGCTCAACCTGCGCCTGCAGGTGTTCGGTCTGGTTCTGGATGATGGCCACGTATCGCTCCAGCCGGTCGGGTTGCCGGGTAATGGACTCCTGCGATAGTACGTCGCTGGCGATCTTCATGACGGCCAGCGGGGTCTTGAACTCATGGGTGAAATTGTTGACAAAATCCTTTTGGATCTCTGCCAGGAATTTTTGCCGGTAAAAATAGAAAAGACTGGCGGCCAGCCCGATCAGCGCAATGAACAGCACGATGGAGCTGACGATCCAGAAGTCCATTTCCTCGAGGATATATTCGTGCCGGTGAGGGAAGTACAGGAGAATATGGTCATAGGTATTGGCAAAGACGGGCAATTCTTTTATGGGCGGCTTGACTCCGGCATACCGGGAGCCCGGGGCCGGGATAAATTCTTCGTAGACATATCTTTTTTCCGTGGCGCTGTAGGCGCCCAGCTTGCAATCGGTGAGCACCCCGAAATCTGCAAACTCATCCTGGATATAAAAGACCAGGGAGTCCTTCAGCGGGATAGTATCCGCCTTGAATATAAGGTAATCGTCGTCGGGCGTCTTGATCAGCTGCTGTAGATTAGTGCCGGGCGCATCGTTCATTTCAAGATCTTCGAACAATCCTCTGACACTTTTCACCACGTTGATAGTGAACTGCCGTTTCTCGAACGAATAGACCTTTTTCAACCAGACGAGCTGGACCGTTACGACGATAGCTGCCAACAGCGTGGCGGACAGCACAATCCATTTCAAGGTGGTCGATCGCATTGATGCAAAATTGCTAGTCTTTGCCCTTATTAGGGAAGGAATCTGGTTAAGTGCTGGTTAACAAGGTAAGCAAATATCTTCTATATTTGTAATGTACAAAAATAACAATATGAAGCAGCTTTTAATGGCAACAGCCCTATTTCTGTCTCTGACCAGCTTTACGATGGCACAGGTCCATCATCCCGTACACCACAGGCGTGTCGTTCATCATCGTCACCATGCGGTTCATCATCCTGTGCATCACCCGGTCCATCACTAACCCTTACAACATCCCTGAACAAGCAAAGAGGCCGTCGTGAGACGGCCTCTTATAATTTTATATTGTTTACCCGGTGTTATTTGGCAGTGGGCGCAACTACCCTTGCTTTAGCTGCTGCACCGGCGCCGGGCTTACCGGGCTCGGGGACAGCGCCCAGAGGCTTACGCTTGGCAAAATCTACCAGGAAGGGGGCTGCGACAAAAATAGAGGAATAGGTACCGGTGATCACCCCGATCAGCATGGCGAAGGCAAAGCCCCGTGTTACTTCTCCACCGACGAGGAAGAGGATCAGCAGGGTCACGAACACCGTCAGGGAGGTCATGATCGTCCGGCTGAGGGTATCGTTGACCGACTTGTTGATAATTTCTCCATTGCTGGCATTCTTCATCAGGTGGCTGTTCTCCCTGATCCGGTCGAATACGATCACGGTATCGTTCATCGAGAACCCGATGACGGTCAGGACGGCCGCAATGAAGTACTGGTCGATCTCCAGGGTGAAGGGCACGACGCTGCCCAGGAAAGAGAAGACTGCCAGGATCACGAATACGTCATGCAGCAGGGAGATGACTGTACCGAGTGAATAGCGCCAGTCGCGGAAACGGACCAGGATATACAGGAAGATGATGATCAGCGCGAAGATGGTGGCTTTGACGGCGCCGGCCTTCAACTCTTCGGAGATGGTAGGTTCAACCTTCTTATTACCCTGTACAAATTTGGAGGAAAAATCCTGGTAGGACGTTCCTGCCGGAAGGAAGTTTGTCAATCCTGCGTACATCCTGCTGAGCACGATGGAGTCGACATTGCTGCCGGTCTCTTTGATCAGGTAATTGGTGGTGATCTCCAACTGATCGTTGCCGCCATAGGTCTTGATATCGGGTGTGGTACCGGTGAGGGTCTTTTGGAGCGCCTCTCCGATGGCCGCAGTCTCAGTGGAAACGGGCTTGTGGAAATTGATCACATAGCTGCGGCCCCCCTGGAATTCCACGCCTTCCTTGAAGCCATGGAAGAGCGACCCTACCCCCAGGATCAATACGACGACCGAGATGCCATAGGCGACCCGGCGGTATTCGATGAACTTGAAAGCGGCATGTTTGAAGATGCGGCGGGAGAGGGGAGTGAAATATTGGAAGTGGCGGTTCTTATTCGTGTAAAAATCAGTGATCAGCCGGGAGACCAGGATACCGCAGAACAGGGACAGGATAATGCCCAGGAGCTGGGTGGTGGCAAAGCCTAATACAGGGCCGAGACCAAAATAGAAGAGGATGAGGGCGGTCAGGAAAGTGGTGACGTGGGCATCCAACACAGGCGCCAGGGACCGGCGGTAGCCGTCCTTGATCGCCAGGGGATAGCTCTTGCCCCGGGTCAGCTCTTCTTTAATACGCTCAAAAATAATCACATTCGTATCCACGGCCATCCCGATGGTGAGGACCAGACCGGCAATACCAGGGGCTGTCAGGGTGGCGTGCAGGGCGCTGAGTACCCCGATGGTAAATAAAAGGTTGAGGATCAATGCAGAATTGGCGACCCAGCCTGCGGTGTTGTAATACACCAGCATGAGGGTGAAGATGACCAGGAAGGAGATCGCAAAGGCCATCATACCGCCATGTACCGCCTCACGGCCCAGTGTGGGTCCCACGACCTGCTCGGACACGATCCTGGCAGGGGCATCCAGCTTACCCGACTTGAGGATATTGGCCAGATCCTGTGCATCGGTCACACTGGCCTGGGTATTGCGCCCCATGGTAATACGGGACTGTCCGCCGGTGATAGGTTCGGTGACGTTAGGAGCGGAATAGACGATGTCATCCAGTACGATGGCGATGGGCTTGCTGACGTTCTTGGTGGTCATATCGGCCCAGGCCTTGGCGCCTTGCTTGTTCATGCTCATTTCAACAATGACTTCGCTGGTGACGGGATCGAAGTCCTGGGTGGCGTTCTCGATGACTGAGCCTTCGATCCTGGCTTTTTCTGATCCCGGAATGGTCCGGATCGCATAGAGATCCAGGAAGGGGAGGGGCTTGCCGTCATCATCTGTCTGTTGCTTGCCCCAGAGGAATTTGAGGTCCTGGGGGAAATTATTGCGGACGAGGGGATTGTTCAGATAGCTGTTTACCGTACCGGTATCCCTCAAAAGTGAGCGTGAAATAGGCCCTGCATAATGGGGCTGGCCTGTCTTAGGATCTTGCTGGGGCTGGATGGGGGGCATCAGCCGGAGCAATGGGTTTTGATTGGCTGCCGTGCTGCTGGTGTCCTTTTTGGCGGCGGCAGCTTTGGCAACCGCAGCTGTATCGGATGGGTCCGGCGTGGTAGTATCTGCTTTGACTCCGTTGAGATAGTTCTGCAGGGCTTTATCGGCATTCTGAAGAGAAGTGGCCAGTTCGCCGACATTATACACTTCCCAGAATTGTAAGTTGGCGGTAGACTGCAGGTATTTGCGAACGCGCTCCGGGTCCGTGGCGCCGGCCAGCTCGATATTAATGATAGCGCGGTTTTGATCCAGGCTGATCGAGGGTGAAGCAACGCCGAACTGGTCGATACGTTTGTTCAGTACCTGATAGGTCTGTTGCATGGCGGCGTTGGATTCGTCATGGAGATAGCTGACGACGGCAGCGTCGGATGCATCGTAAGTCAGCTTATTGCGGTTGACGTTGGAGAACAAAGGCGCCAGCTTACCGGCAGGATTGATTTCTTTATAGGATTCGGCAAACAGATCGATTAGATTGCCTGAGTTGGTCTGTTTTTTTTGCTGGGCGAGGGCGATGGCTTTCAGCAATTGCGGATCGCGGGGATTATTGGCCAGAGTCCTGATGAGTCCGTCCAGGGCGATGTTCAGGGTAACGCTGATGCCTCCCTGCAGATCCAGGACGAG
>PMUF01000488.1 GCA_003167015.1 Chitinophagaceae bacterium
GGCGAGCCAGCGGATGTCGTTGGCGATCTTCATCAGCGGCACGGCCAGTGAGCGGAGCCCGGCCGAGGCGCCGACCATGGCGTCCAGGCCGCCCAGTACGGCAGTGTAGGCTCCAATATGCTTTTTTATTTGGTAACAGAAAAGAGCCACGGCTTCGGCAGCACCGGTGTCACTGCTCTCTTTTGCCAGCAGGTCCTGCATATCCGAACTGAGGCCGGAGACGCCCAACAGGCCCGACTGATGATTGATCAGGTCGCTCAGCTGTCCGGGCGTGAGCCGTTCATTCTGCAGGATCCACCATAGAGCGCCGGGGTCGATATCGCCCGTCCGCGTACCCATGATGATGCCGCCGGTAGGGGTGAAACCCATGGAAGTATCGATGCTGCGCCCCTCCCTGACTGCCGCCAGGCTTGCACCGCTGCCTAGATGGGCTATGATGACAGCCCCATCGGCCATGACCGGATCGATACGGATCAGCTCTTCGCAGATATAAGAATAGGACAGCCCATGAAAACCATAACGCTGCAAGCCCGCCTGGTCATAACGCCTGGGAAGGGGCAGCAGCTTCGCCACCCGGGGCAACGTCGCATGAAAGGCAGTGTCGAAGCAGGCCACCTGCGGCAGACCCGGGTCATGCTGCATAAACAACCGGATCAGCTCGATCTCACCCGGCAAATGATCGGGGTCATAACCGCTGATTGTCGCAAGCTCAGCCAGCAGAGCCTCATCGATCACGACAGGCTCCCGGTGACCCAGTCCATGAACGATCCGATGACCGATAGCCAGCAATGGGGCGGCGCCTTCACGCTTCTGCAGGAAGTCGAGGAGGAAATCCGCCGCTTCCTTCACCCCACCGGCCTGCACCGGCAAATGTCCCTGCTGACGATTAGCACTGTCCGTAAACGTTAGTCCCGCATCGGGCAGCCCGATCCTTTCGATCTTCCCCGACAATCGCGGGCTCAACGATCCGTCATCTGCATACAGCGTGAACTTGATGCTTGACGATCCGCCGTTGACCGCCAGAATATTTTTATTGCCCGTCCCCATAATTTAGCTAAAGTTACCTAACTTGTGAAGCTGTTGAGAAAGATTGCTGCTATATTAATATTATATTTGAAGCCTGGATATATCCTGCAAAAAACAGGCCATGGCGAAGGACAACCTTTGATAACATGAACCGTCTCTTACTCATCCCGGTCACTGCGACCCTTTTCTGCGCGTGTCATTCTCTTCATGATTACGATAAGGTCTTCAAAGACCCCCATATCTACAGCCAGACTGTGCATGAGCTGAACACCGTCGTCATGGGCAATAACTTCTCCCCCATCGTCGCCTCGCGCAATTACAAGTACGCCGCGGTAGCCGGTTATGAAGTCATTGCCGGTGGCTACCCCGGGAAATTCCAGTCCCTGGCCGGCCAGGTACATGGCCTTTCTCCCCTGCCCGCTCCGCCGGCCGGCGCAAACATCGATTTTGAGCTGGCGGCCCTGCTGGCCTATTGTAAATTGGGAGAAGCGGTGACCTTCCCCGAAGGCAGCATGACCGCCTATGTCGACAGCCTCAAGCAACTGGCCAAAGATCACGGGATGCCGAATGATGAATTCAAGGCATCGGTGGCTTATGCCGACACCATATCCGCCAAAATCATGGCCTGGGCAAGAAAAGATCGCTACCTGGAGACCCGCGGTGCGCCTGAATATATGGTCAATGACTCCCCCGGCCGCTGGGTACCGACGCCGCCGGCTTATACCTCTGCCATGGAGCCGCATTGGAGCGAAATCCGATACCTGATCATGGACAGCGTTCGGGAATTCATGCCGCCGCCGCCATACGCATTCAACGTGACGGACAAGAACAGCCCCTATTACAAGGAAGTGAAAAAAATAGAGAACAAAGACGACAGCCTTTCCGACGAAGAAACCTGGATAGCCGACTTCTGGGACGACAACCCCTTCAAGCTGAACGTATCCGGTCACCTGATGTTCGGCACTAAAAAATTTTCCCCTGGTGGTCACTGGATGGGCATTACAGGGATCGCTGCTCAAAAGGCCGGCGCCGACTTTCCCACTACCGTTTGCGCCTACGCGAAAACGTCCATAGCGCTTTTCGATGCGTTTATCCAATGCTGGAATATCAAGTACATCTATAATACCATGCGGCCAGAGACAACCATCGACAAATATTTCGATCCCAACTGGCGGCCACACCTGCAGACGCCCCCCTTCCCGGAATATACCTGCGGGCATTGCACGATATCCGCCGCCGCCTCAGAGGCCCTGACCAGCGTCTTCGGCGACCATTTCGCCTATACCGACACGACCGAGCTGGAATTCGGCATCAAAAGCCGGTCGTTCCAAAGCTTCCGCGACGCGGCAGTGGAGACCCAACACTCCCGCTTTTACGGCGGCATCCATTACGAGTATTCCACCATCGTCAGCCACACGATGGGCCAGGAGATCGGCGAATTGCTCGTACAGCGGCTGAAGATGAAAAAAGACTAAAACATTTAACTTTATCTCATGACCTATTCCAGAAAAGGCTCCCTTGCACGCCTTATCCTTGTATCTCTGTTTGTATGCCCGCTGGCCAGCTGCCTGGGGCCAAAAATGATCAACAAATGGGTGGCTCATCACTATTCGCCCGAAGCACTCCAGCCTACTAAGAAAAAGAGCGACCTGATCGCCATCACCTCAAAACTGCCGGAACCGGGTCCCCAGCCCTCGGAGACAGAAAGTCATAGCCACGTGCTGCCCCTCATCGTCTATTGGAAATTCGACTACCGGAACACCTGCACCCTAAACTCGCAGATCGCCATCAATGGCTTTACCACGGCAATAAATACGTACGGCGGACGGCTGAAAAGCAAACTCAATGGCGGTCGCCTCGAACTCACCATCCAGCAGATGCCCACTGTCTTTGTCCTGGACGACCGCGGCTGGGACGTCCTGTTCCTGGTCAGCGCCGAATACCTCTCCATCCAGCCAACCATCGCCGACCTCGTCGTCTCTTACCGCCAGCTCGACGCCAATAACACAGAAGTAAAATCCGGCAGGATCAGCATCCCGGACCCCGACCGGGCCCGCGGCCTCAAGATGTTTCATTCGCTGAAAAAGATGACCTATGACTACCTGGACGAATACGACGAACACATCACGTCCATGAGCCGAAAGTTCGTGGATAAGCTGGCTGGCGAATTATCGGTATCGGGCGGCTGATAGCCGTTCTCCATGGATAAGTTTTTCCGGAGGGAATAATTTAAAGGATTATTTTTGCGTATTGGTTAACCTATCCTGGCTATATGAACGCGAATAATATTAAATTATATAAGTTACTGAAGAATGATCTTCAGATGGCGGAGAATAAGGCTGGAGAATTTGTCGATGTGCTGGATGCAATAATTCAATCCGATATCAAGGATTCTGCTATGGAATATAAAAGTTTCGTGAAAGAAGAACTGACGGAGATCGATAAAAAATTTGTGGAGATCGATAAAAGATTTGATAAGGTCGATAACAGAATTGACAAGCTTGACGCCAAGATCGACCTCCGGTTCAGCGAGCTTCGCGGGGATCTCCGCGGGGAGATCAAAGAAACCAAGATCGATACTATCAAATGGATGGTCGGGATCTTCCTGGCCCTTGCCCTGATGGTCATCGGGCTTTACTTCAAGAAATAAGGTGAGCTACCAGCTATTTTGATTCCGCTGTGTCAGAAGGACTGATCTGCACCCTGACCTCCTTACCGGTGAAACGGATACTTTGATCGAATACCGTCTCCGGCTGTTCTCCTACACCCCTCCCCTCTTTCACCAGCACGATATGGAACACCCGGTGTGTCAGCATTCCCGGGTATGAGCCCTTCGTAGCATGAATGAGCAGCTGCCGCCGGCTATCGTTCCAGTCAAGGCGGATCATGGCATAAGCGCCTTTTTCATAATGATAATCGTCATTCTCATCTTCATATAAAGTAAAGCTGCCGTCGGCGCCGGGATAAATACGCAGCTCGAGCGTGTCGGCTGGTCTTTCCGTGGCATACTCCATCACGGGCCCCATCGGGACGATCGAACCGGCCCTTACATACAAAGGCATGATCCCTATCGGCGCGGGCGCATCGATGCGCTGGCCGCCGGCCTTTCGCTCACCGGTCCAGAAATCATACCATGAGGCCCCCTCAGGCAGATAGACAGAACGGACTTTCGCCTTCCCGTCCGCGCCATCGCCGGTATACAGTGGGCTGGTCACCGGATTCACCAGGAAAGCAGGTCCGTACATATACTGGTCCGGGATACGATATACATTGGTGTCTGTCCGGAAGTCGAAGGCCAGCGAGCGCATCGGCGTATAGTTGGCCTGCGTCGTTTTCCCCGCCAGCGAATAGATATACGGCAGCAGCCGGTAACGCAACCGGTCATACTTTAACAGGATGTCCCGCGTCGCCTCATCCCAGTTAGCCGAGTACAAAGCCCGCTCGCCCTTGCCATGGATGCGGAAGATGGGGCAAAAAGCGCCGAACTGAAACCAGCGGGTGAACAATTCGCGATAGACAGGTTGCGACCAGTCGGGTACACCACCGGGAGATGTATGCGATAAATAACCACCGATATCGGAGGTCCAGTAAGGAATACCGGAGACACAGGCATTGATAGCCTGCGGCACCTGCTCCCGGAAAGCCCTGAACGTAGTCGATATATCGGAAGACCATAGTGTCGCCGCATTGCGCTGCTGGCCGGCAAAGGCTTGCCGGGCAAGCAAAAAGATCCGCTTATGCGGCACATCCTTCCGCCATCCCTGGTAGATGCCCTTGGTATGTTCCAGCGAATAGCTATTGAAATAATCCAGGCCCTTGCCCGGATAAAACAAGGCCTTCTTCCGGTTGTCAGGATCTTCGGTATCCGGCTCGCATTGGTCTACCCACCAGGCGTCCCATCCGTCACGCCGGATCAGGCTGTCCCTGGCCTGCTGCCAGTACATTTCCCGCGCTCCGGGATTATGCGCATCATAATAAGTGTCGCGGGTGTGGGTCGTAAAGTTATCCCACGTGATACTGGTAAGATAGCCCGCCTTCTTCAATGCGTCGAAGTTTGCTGTCCCGGACCCAAAGCATGGCCAGATCGAGATCATCGCATGCACATTCTCCCGGTGCAGTTGAGCCACCATTTTAACCGGGTCGGGATAGTTGGGCGGGTACATGACATGCGAGCCGATCGGCAACGGAGACCAATAATACCAATCCTGCACCACCGCATCCACGGGGATATGCCGGCTGCGGTATCCGTCGGCAGCCGCCAGCACTTCTTCCTGGGTCTTGTACCTGTCCTGGGACTGAAAAAGGCCATAGGCCCATTTGGGGTACATCGGCGCCCTGCCTGTCAGCTGCCGGTACAGGTCAATGATATGGTCGAAAGAAGGGCCATAAAAGAAATAATAGTCTATCATCTTGCCACTTTCCGAACTGTAGCTGAATTTCGTATTCTCTGCCTCCGTCCCGTCAAATCGGGATTGGGAATAGTTATCCCACAGCAGTCCATAGCCGCGGCTGGACAAGAGCACGGGGATGGCGCCGGTCAGGTATTTGATGGCCATGTCCTGGCTGCGGCCTTTATAATCGATAGCCAGTGAATCCAGCGGATGACAGCCCAGCCCGAACAGCGCCTCGTCTTCCGGGGACAAATAGCGGGTGCTGCAGGTATAGGTTGCCACGCCCACCACCGTGGCCGGGCTCATGGATTTGCCCTCGGCCCCGTCCTCGGCCAGGATCTCCCCGCCGGTAGGACCCGCATAGGTAATGGCGGCAGACAAGCGATTGACTCTCACCGTTAGAACAGGCGTGGACAGCACGATGACGGCGCCGTCATCAGCCACAGCGAATGCGGGTCCTGCCGGAAGGCCAGACGCTACGACCAGCGAATGTTTGTCGGGGAATTCCTCCAGGCTCGTGTACTTCACGCGGATGACGTCACCGGCCAGAACATCGATCTCCATCAGGCCTTTGTCTAATTGGAAGCGGACTCCTCCCGGCACCCGTACATACGATCTGATCTCTGCGTGGACTGAAACAGAAAATAACAGGAAAAAATAGGAAAGGGCGACAGAAAAAAAATGCTTCATGATTTATATATTATTACTTATCGATGGTCAGAATTACTGCTCCGTATGCCGGCACGGTAACAACGACGCCTTTGTCCGTAGCAGCCGACCACGCCGGAATGCCGGCATAATCATCAGGGCCGCCGGCTACCGCCGCGGGACCGTGACCATTGACAAAAACCCTTCTTGAAAACTCTCCGTTGTCATCTCCACCCTGCAGAACGTACCAGTAATACCGGTGGCCGGCAACGAAATGTTGCATATCGATGATAGCCGTGCGTGCGGTTGCCGAGACATTGGCTATGGCAACATTCAGCTCTCCCGAAGTAAAAGTAGAGGCGTAGGCCCTGAGACTGGTGTCACCCTGCACACTCGCCTTCACCAGCCTGTCACCCCTCATCTTCTGCAGGAAGTATAAATAGTAAAAGGACGGCCGCGGAGTCCACTTCGCTATCCCCGGCTCGTCACCGGCACTGAATAAGCCATGGTCATTCCCGCCGGCCCAGCCATTCAGCAAGTCCCAGCGGGCAGCCAGACCAAACCGGTTCGATAAGGTCTCCCCCATCACGATCACGGCAAAAACACCGCTGATATTGGATACCTGCTGGTCGCTACCTTTCGCGAACATGTTCCATTCATCCATGGCGACCGGCTTGATAGCGGCCCCATTGGCTGTCAGGGATTGGGTGACATACCGCATCGCCCGGCCCGGAACGGTAGTGGCATCGTAAAGGATTTCCGCTGCATTGGAATTCTTGTTATAGGGAGTGAAATAGCTGTGGACGACATAAAAGTCAGCCTTATCATTCAATTCTTTCATCATGTCCGCATTCCAGTTCTTCCGGGTTGGCGTCTCCCCCCACCACAATGCTGCAGACTCTGCAGTAACGGCGCCGATATAGATGGTCACGCCCAATTCTGCCGCTGCCTTCCGCATAGAGTCGGCAAAGATCTTAAAATGCCGGGCATACAGGCTGCCCGTGAGGATAGCCGGCTGACGGTCCCGGTTTGTAGTGGTATCGATCCGATAGCCGTATTCCCAATCGCCGAAATTCTCATTTCCGATCTCCCAATAGCGCGTGCGGCCATGGTCGTAACGGACCCAGTCGGCGGCGAGATGCGCCGCGGTGGCCACCGGATCGGCGCTCGTACCGTATCGCGCATAGCCGTAGTTGACAGTGAAGAGCCCTTCATTACCTGTTTCCTGCAGCATCATGTAATAGTCGTCCAGCGAAGCGCTGCGGGCGCCGGTCGTTTTTCCGAAAAAGTATCTCGCTTTCTCCGGGGCTCCCTTCTTATCCAACAGCATCGCCGGCGCATCGGCCGGCAGGTCGCCAGGGCCGCAATTCCAGAAATAGGCATCGCTGCCGCTGCCCGCCGGCCACCGGATGATATGCGGATGAAGCCGGGTCATATGGGTCATGAAGGTGGGTTCTGTAATCATCGCCGTCATCCAGGTGTTGGCATTGTGCCCGAAGGTAGAGGGCGGAATGCGGGTGATAACGGCAGACGCATCGACGGTAATGGTGTCGGCAACTCCGGGGGTGCGCCCATCAGGGAGATGACCCCCGGCCATGGCCGGAGCAACAGACGCCTCCCGGGTGGCAGGCGTGATAAATGACTTCGGTTGCCAGTCATCCAGAAAAAAGCCTATTGTCGCAGCGACGGGCGGATCAACATGGTATATACCCGGCGACACGGCCACATTCTCCTCCTGGTGATCATCCGACCTGATGGAAGAAGGAGCAACCAGCACAAACCCAAATAGAAAAAGCCATAACCTCATAGGTTCGGTATTATTTATTTCCATTCCGAATGATTTCAAATGCTTTCATTTTTGAATCGTTCACCGCCGTCAGCAGTAGCCGCCGCCCGGCAACGGTGATGACCTTCAGGTCCCTGACATCCCCGTCGATGATCAGCCCGTCAGAGGCAGGCGTCACCGGTTCGAATCCCCCCTTCCCATCCCCTTCCAGCAGCAAGCCATAGCTGGCATCATAGCGGCCCGACATGACCGAAGCCTGGTATTCATTACCAGCCAGGATGAGGTCCGGGAAACCATCGCCATTCACATCAGTATAGACTATGGCATTGACCGGCGCTATCTGCGCCGCTAAAGGAAAAGGATGAAAACTGAACTTCCCTTTTCCATCGTTTTCAAAATAACCGCTTCTCACCTCTTTGCATTTCAGCACCAGGGAGCCGGCCATCATCTCCGGCGTAAATATCTCCTCCATCTTCGCCCCCGCATATTCCGCATTGCGGGCGAATTTCTTTTTGATGGACGGCATTTGCATCGCCCAGTTATCCCGCGATATCCCCGCTGACAAATCATATTGTCCCGCGTTGCCCTTGATATAATAGCAGAATACCGGGTCCGAAATGCCATTGCCGTCGAAATGATTGGCAATTAATTCCGCCGGCCGCGACGTGTCGATATGGAAGGGATTGTTGGAGCCCAGGTTACCGGCCACAATGTCAAGGTGACCGTCATGATTGATGTCGGCGACGACCAGGCTGCGCCAAAAGCCGGGAAGATCCTGCAGGCCGCTCTCCCGGGTGATCTCGGTAAAGGTCTTACCATTGTTCCTGAAAATACGGATGGGCATCCAGTCTCCCGCTATGATCAGGTCAGGACGGCCATCGTTGTCGATATCGGCCCACACCGCCGCATTGATCATCCCGGCATTTTCCAGCGCAGGGCATACCTCGGCTGTGATGTCGGTAAAATGGCCATGATCGTTCCGCAGGATATAGCTGGCCGGCGGATGGGGATAAGATCCCAATGATATTCGCCCCCCGATAAAAATATCCATGTCTCCGTCCCCGTCTATGTCAGCCACCGCCACGCATTTGGCCGGCGTCCGGACCAGCGGTGAAAAGGCATTACTGTCCAAATGAAAATTCCCTTTCCCGTCATTCAGATACAGCCGCGGGCGGTAAAAGGGCGATTGATCGTCAAATTCACTGCTGCCGCCCACTACCAGCAGGTCGGGCTTTTTATCGCCGTTAGCGTCGAACAGGACGCTCTGCATGTCTTCTTCATATTTGTTGCCGGTGACGAGGTCTTTGCCGGTGAAGCTGCCATCCCTGTTTTGCAAAAATACTTTGCCGGATTGCCTGAATGCCCCGCCGATAAAGAAGTCTTCGAGGCCGTCGCCATTCATGTCGCCCGTCGTAATAAAGGGGCCCTCCTGTGAATATTTCTGCAGGATCATGGGCTGGAACTTATAATCGAAAAAGAAGGTTTCCTGGTGTTTGAAATCGGCGCCCGTCCGCTGGGTGGCATCGGCAAACAAAACACCGGTTCCCGGAGAGGCGCCGGCAAGGGGGGCAGGCTCTGCGACAGCCGCATCCTTGTAATGCAGCGTTATGATCGTATCCACCCCCGGGTGCCGCACCACCTGTGTCGCCCCATCCGGCCAGACGATCTTCAACGAATCGACGGTCTTGTCGCCAAAACCAAAATGCAGCCGGTTATCTACCGTCGACAAATACCCTCTGACCGGATATTGACTGACCGTCTGGGTCAGCCCTTTGCTGTAGGCATACATGGTGGAACCTATACCATCTTTGTTCAACGTGTCGCCCGCCAACCGAATGGTCAGATAATGATTCCTCCCGCCCCCCGCCCGGGGCCCGTTATCATTCCGCAGGACAAATGCCCGGCCATTGATATTGTTGGTGACGAGATCGAGATCGCCGTCATTGTCCAGGTCGGCATAGACGGCCCCGTTCGAAATAGAGCTCGCCGGAAGGCCCGCACTGGTTGAAACATCCTCAAAGGTGAGGTCGCCCTTATTTCTGAATAAATAACTACGCAGCAACAGCGGACCCAACGCCGACAACCGGTCCATGAACTTTCTCCGTTGCCCGATCTCATTCTCGGGAATACCGGTTTCCAGCACGGTATTATGAGCGTATTCCAGAAAGTCTATATTGGTAGGATCGCGCCCCAGCCCATTGGTGATGTGCACATCTTTCCAGCCGTCGTTATCGAAGTCGGCAATCAATACGCTCCAACTCCAGTCCGTTTCCGCCAGGCCGGCCATTTCACCGATCTCGCTGAAAAAAGGCTCACTCCGGCCGTTGACGGTCCGGACACCATTGTTGAGCTGCAGCATATTGTGGATATATTGCGGCTCATACCCTTTGTCCATTTCAAACTGATGCCGTTGCTCGCTCAGAAAGGAATACATCATCTTCTTCCGCTGGTTCGTCTCGGGCTGCATGTCAAGCGTAATGATATCGGGCAGGCCGTCATTGTTGATATCGGCAGCATCGATACCCATGCTGGAATAGCTCTGGTGTCTGACGGCAGAGGCGATACAATTGGTAAAGGTCCCGTCCTTATTGTTCAGCCACAAAAGATCATTGCGGATGTAGTCATTATCGACATAGATATCCGGAAAGCCATCCCCGTTGAAATCGCCCACCACCACCCCCAGGCCATTGCCGTCCTCGATGATACCGGCCTGCCCGGATACATCTTTAAAGACCGGATGGTCCATGCCCGGCGGGATCCCTTCATTGTGGAACAGTTTATCGCCGGCGACGGCATTGCTGTCGATTTTCCGGACACGGATATCGTTGGGGCGGTCATCATCCAGGGTATGGTTCACCAGGTACATGTCCAGCCGGCCATCCCTGTCATAGTCGAAAAAGACAGCCTGCGTGGAATAAGAAGTATCCGCCAGACCGTATTCCGCCGCCTCTTCTTTAAAGGTCAGGTCATGCTGGTTGATAAAAAGCAGATGTCTCCTCCGGGCGCCTGGTCCCTTGCCGGATACACAGACATAAATATCCGGCCACCCG
>PMUF01000101.1 GCA_003167015.1 Chitinophagaceae bacterium
CTTTTGAGACACCCTCTTTTTTTGCGAGATTATTTCTTCATTCCTGGTCTTAATTCTTAGTAGGATGGCCGCCGCCGTCTTCCGGTTTCTTGCAGCAGATCGGCAGTCGTTTGTAGGAGTCCGGCTCGGCCGTAATGTCATCAGCGTCATAACCGCAATTGGCGATGTCGGTCTTGATATTCTCTACATTCGTCCGGTCGGTCATATATTTCACTGTCGCGATCTTTTTCTTAAAGTCCACATCCACCTTCACGATACCATCTTCATGGCTCAGGTAATTTTCTATCCGCTGTTTGCACTGGTCACACTGAACGGTGGGCGTTTTGATAACGACGGTTACAATAGTCTTCTGCTGGGCCATTGCCGCGCCGGTCAGGCCGATCAGGAGGAGTAGCAGTAATTGCGCTTTTTTCATATGTAATGGGATTTATACCACTAAAAGTACAAAAATTTATCCATTTTATACCCCTTTCCAGTTCGCCGGATCTTTGCTCCATTCGAGCAGGACAGTCTCCTCTTCGGCTGTCACCATCTTCTTTTCGAGCGCCAGGCTGATCAGGGTAGGGTAGTCGGACAGGGAGACATAGGGAACTCCGGCCTGCCCGAAAGCCGTTTCCACCGTCGGGAAGCCATAATTGAAGATCGATACCACCCCGATGACCTCCAGTTCCGCCTGCCGTAGGACGTCCACGACCTGCAGGCTGCTGTTCCCCGTCGACAGGAGGTCTTCGATGACCACTACCGGCTGGCCTTTTTCATAGTGTCCTTCTATCTGCTGGCCCAGGCCATGGTCCTTAGGTTTGGACCGGACGTAGATATAAGGCAGTTTCAGCTGGTCTGCCGCCATGGCGCCCCAGGGAATGCCTGCTGTCGCCACACCCGCCAGCATTCCTGCCGCCGGAAACTGAGCGAAAATGACATTACACATCTCCGATTTGATGAAATCGCGGATATAGGGAAAGCCAAGGACCTTCCGGTTATCACAGTAGATCGGGGACTTCCAGCCGGAAGACCAGGTAAAGGGTTCTTTGACGCTCAGGCGGACAGCCCGGGCCTGCAGCAGCTTTTCCGCCACCGTTTTCTCGTTCGTGGTAATGATTTTCTCAGCCATGACACGAAAATAAGGATATTTGAATCATGTATATCAAGATCTACTTCAACGATAAGCCTTTGTTTCTCACCGACGAGATGACGGATGAGATCCAGGGCTATGCCCATCATGACGATGCCATCCTGATCGACGAGTTCTCGCATCCGGCGGTCAATGCCATGATCCATGAAATGCGGCGTGAAAAGGTACATGCGGGCATTTTCATTCACTCCGATCTGGCCACGTTGAAAAAGGCATTCTGGAAGAAGTTCAACCTTATACAGGCGGGTGGCGGATTGGTCAATAATGGGGCGCAAGCGTGGCTTTTCATGTTCAGGCGCGGTAAGTGGGATTTGCCGAAAGGCAAGCTCGATGCCGGAGAGACGCTGGAGCAATGCGCCATTCGCGAAGTAGGGGAGGAGACGGGTCTCAGTGCCGTTCGGCTCGATGCCCCTTTGCTGATCACCTATCACACCTATGATGAGAACGGCAAACATATTCTGAAGGAGACCCATTGGTACCGGATGAGCGTACCCGACGGGCAGGCGGCGATCCCCGTGCCGGATGAACGCGTCGCCAGGTTTCAGCAGTATGAAGCTATCACCGAGACTGTGTGGGCAGATAAAGAAAGGATTGCCACGCTGACGAAAAACACTTTCCCTTCAATCATCGATGTGCTGAAGGCGGCGGGCTTGCTGACGCACTGAAAGGATGACGGGTTACTTTTTGATAATGGCGACGGTAAGGCGGCTGACACATACCAGTTTTTCTTTTTCGTCATAGATGCGGATATCCCACACGTGGGTAGTCTTGCCGAGGTGCAGGGGCCGGGCGATACCGGTGACGAACCCTTCGCGAACGCCGCGCAGGTGATTGGCATTGATCTCCAGTCCTACTGCACTGTATTGACTGCGGTCCACAACGAATGCGGAGGCAACACTTCCCAGGGTTTCGGCCAATGCGACGCTGGCGCCACCGTGCAGCAGGCCATAGGGCTGACGGGTACGATGATCTACCGGCATGCGTCCTTTCAGGAAATCTTCACCGACTTCAATGAATTCCATGCCCAGGTGCTGACCCATGGTGTTTTCGCTCAATGGCTGCAATTGGGCAGCTGTTAAGCCGGGCTCAAACCAGATAGACATAATTAATATTTGGATTTAGATTTTGCCAGTGATCGCACCACTGCTTCCGGCAGGAATTGGCTGACATCGCCGCCGTTCTTCAGCACGTCGCGTACCAATGTGGAGGCGACAGAGGTATACTGGGGAAGACAGGTGAGGAAAATCGTTTCTATATTTTTGTCCAGGCTGCGGTTCATATCGGCAATGGCCTTTTCGTATTCGAAATCATTGACATAGCGGATACCCCTCAAAATAAAGTTGGCGTTCACCTGCTGGCAGCATCGGATCGTCAGCCCTTCGAATGCCACGGCTTCTACCTTGGGGTTGTCATTATAGATCTCGCGGATCCAGTCGAGGCGTTGTTCTACGGAGAACATGGGTTCCTTATTGACATTGCGCCCGATGCCGATGAAGAGTTTGTCGAATAGGGGAAGCGAGCGGTTGATGATATCCTGGTGTCCGATGGTGATCGGATCGAATGTCCCCGGGAAAAGGCCGATACGTTTCATGACGATCGCTGTTTTATTTGGTAAAGACTTTAGTTAGTCGACCTTCCCGCCAGCAGATACAGCACTGCCATCCGCACGGCTACCCCGTTCTCCACCTGGTGTAAGATAAGGGATTGCCCGCTATCCGCCACATCGCTGTCCAGTTCAACGCCCCGGTTGATCGGGCCAGGGTGCATGATCACAATTTCCTTGCCGAGGCTGTCCAGCAATCGCCTGTTGACGCCATAGGCCAGGCTATATTCCCGGAGCGAAGAGAAGAGGGGCTGGTTCTGCCGTTCCAGCTGAATACGCAGTACGTTAGCCACATCGCACCATTCAAGCGCCTTGCGCAGATTATATTCTACCCGAACATCGAAGGCCTCCCGGATATAAACCGGGATCAGGGTAGGAGGCCCCGCAATGGTCACTTCGGCGCCCATTTTCTTCAGCAGGTAGATATTGCTCAGCGCTACACGCGAGTGCATGATATCACCGATGATAGCGATCTTTTTTCCCTGCAGTTCGCCCAGCTTTTCCCGGATGGAAAAGGCATCCAGCAGGGCCTGCGTCGGATGCTCGTTGATGCCGTCGCCTGCATTCACGATAGCCGCCGGGATATGTTTGGCGAGAAAATGCGGGGCGCCGCTGGCGCTATGGCGCATGACCACCATATCCACTTTCATCGAAAGGATATTGTTGACCGTGTCCAGCAAGGTCTCTCCTTTTGCGGCGGAAGATCCGGAAGCGGTAAAATTGATCGTATCTGCCGACAGTCTTTTCTCGGCGAGCTCGAAGGAAATACGGGTTCGCGTTGAATTCTCGTAGAAAAGATTGACGATGGTGACGTCCCTTAAGGTGGGCACTTTTTTGATCGGGCGTTGTAAGACTTCTTTGAATTGGGTGGCGGTATCTAAAATAAGCTGAATATCACCCGGTTGGAGATCTCTAATGCCAAGAAGATGTTTAGTGCTCAGTTGCATTAGAACGCGAAATTAGTGGAAAAAAAGTAATAAAAATTTCTTTTTAGGGGCCAGACTGTCACAAGAGAGCGACCTCATCCTTCCCATCCTTTTCCTTCCAGTAAACCTTTACTTTCTGGGTGATGATGCTGTCGATGGGTTTACCAACGTAGTCGGCCTGGATCGGCAGTTGGCGGCTGAAGCGCCGGTCGATGAGGACACACAGCTCGACTTTCGCCGGCCGGCCAAAATCCAGCAAGGCGTCCAGGGCGGCGCGGATCGTCCTTCCCGTCCACAATACGTCGTCGATCAACACCACCTCTTTGTTTTCCACCGAAAAAGGGATATCTGTCTGGTTCAACTCGTGCAGGCCTGTCCGTACATCATCCCGGTAGAAGGTAATATCCAGTTTGCCGTAATGGATGGATGCCGGATCGACCTGGGTTTTCAACTGCCCGATGATCCGGTCGGAAAAATAGACTCCCCTCGGCTGGATGCCTATCAATACGGTGTTTTGCAGGTCGAGGTGATTTTCCAGCAATTGATGCGTCAGTCTTTGAATCGTTATTCCCAACTGCTGTTCATTCAAAATGGTCTTCAAGAAAGAATGTTTTTATAAAAATAGAAAAAAAAGGCCGCCCGGGGCGACCTTATTACAAACTATTCATACAATTCTAAAAACAAACGTTTGGCCAGGAGCCGCTGGGCGGCCCGGCGCAAATATTATCTGCCCGGCACGCTGAACAGCTTTAACATCAGACCGATCTGGAAGCTGCCGTTACGGATAGTGCCGGTACCGCCGGTACTCGAGGTGTTTTCGATATTGGACAGCCCAAAATTATAACGGGCGTCGATCGACAGCGGCGTAGTGGGTATCTTGAACCCTACACCAACGACCCAGGAAAAATCAGCCGAATGGTAGTAAGATTTATCATCGGAGCTGACGCCTCCTGCCTTATAATTTGCGCTCGTCAGGATGCCCGCCTGAGGGCCGGTCTCAACGAACAAACCGGAAAAATGCGTGTACTTCAGCAGGAAGGGAATATTGAAATAGTTGAAATGCTGTTTGCCGTCGACACCCCCGCTGTTGTCCTCAAAACCCTGCCCCGAGTATAGCAACTCCGGCTGGATAGACAGACCGTGGGCGAGGGGTAGCTTAAAGTATACCCCGCCATTGAAACCTGCCAGGGAGCTTGCTCCCCCAGCATCGTTACCGTTGACAGTGGAAAAATTAGCGCCTGCTTTTACCCCGAATTGAAACTGTGCATTTGCTGCGGTTGCAATCGACATGCCTGCTAAAAATACTAGTGCTAGTTTTTTCATAAACTTGATTTGGATTAAGTTTTTGTTCAGGCACAAAGATACTCGGGGGATTGAAAAATGCGACTTACGTAATTGCCCTTTTTTTATTGTGCGATGCCAAAAAAATGCGCAAATGGAGAATTTGCGCACTTTGAATCAAGTATTTACGGATTACAAAAGATTGTTAAAAAGTTGTTATCACGCTTCTCCGTGGAAGGGATACCGGTAATCTGTAGGTGGAGTAAAAGTTTCCTTGATCGTCCGGGCGCTGAGCCAGCGGTACAGGTTGAGGATCGATCCGGCTTTATCGTTGGTGCCGGAGGCCCTGGCGCCACCAAAAGGCTGCTGGCCGACCACTGCACCCGTAGGCTTGTCATTGATGTAGAAGTTGCCTGCGGCATTGCGCAGCTTATCGACCGCGAGCTCGACGATATGACGGTCCTGAGAGATGATAGAACCTGTCAATGCGTAGGGAGAAGTGGAATTCACCAGCTCCAGGGTTTTTTCAAATTCGCCGGGCTGGTAGATATAGACAGTCAGCACAGGACCGAAGATTTCTTCGCACATGGTCACGTACAGCGGGTCCTT
>PMUF01000067.1 GCA_003167015.1 Chitinophagaceae bacterium
CGGACTCGTCATTTCACGCGTGTCGGCATCGATCGTGCCTATCCGGAGGAATAGCGTCTCTGGAGGAAAAATACCGGGCGCCCGGTCCGGCCATTCCACCAGGCAGAGGGCTCCGCTGAACAGCACATCTTCTACCCCTGCCCTTAACGCCTCTTCTTCATCCTTCAGCCGGTAAAGGTCGATATGAAAGATTTTTCCCTCCGGGCAAAGATATTCATTGATAATGGAAAAGGTCGGGCTCCCCATGCTGCCGGTCACTCCTTTTGCCCTGCATAGGGCATGGATAAAGGTGGTCTTGCCGGCCCCTAACCCGCCATGGAAGCCAAAAACTGTTTGCGAAGGGAAATCCTGCCAGAATTGCCTGGCGGCAGCATCGATGTCGGACAGACGGTAGCGCAGCAACATGGCGCAAAGGTATCGGTTTCCCTTTGCAATCTGTACCTTTGCAGATGGCAGCCACGGGCTGCTATAAGAATCGTTATATGGAAACCATTAATTGGAAAATAGAAGGGATGAGCTGTTCGACCTGTGCGCTCACCATCGGAAAATATCTGGAAAAGAAAGGAGGTCAAAATATAAAGGTTAGCCTGGCCAGCGGAGATGTCAGTTTTGATTCACCCGGCGAACTGGACCGGCAACAATTACAGAAAGGAATCCACGACTTGGGCTATTCGGTCGTGAGAGAGGAGGCGCCCGGCACGAAAGCTGCTCGCCGTCCCCTGAACCGGCATCTCCGGTATTTTCTTTTCTGCCTTCCCTTTACCGTCCTGCTCATGCTGCCGATGGCGCCGGGCATGGCCGGTCTTCACTGGTTGATGTCCTCATGGATTCAACTCGTTCTTTGCCTGCCTATATTCACCATCGGGATGCTGTTTTTCGGGCGAAGCGCCGTCAAAAGCCTGCTCAACGGTTTGCCCAACATGAATGTGCTCATTGCCGTCGGTGCTACTGCGGCTTTTGTATACAGCCTGGTGGGTTCGATAGAGGGATTAGGGTCCGATTATCTTTTTTATGAGACGACGGCTGCGATCATCACCATCGTCTTCCTGGGGTATTATATCGAGGATGCTTCCATCCAGGCCACGCAGCGGTCGCTTAATAGCCTGGCCACTTCACAAAAGGTCATGGCTACTATGATCGCTTTTGATGACCAGCACCAGGAGGCGCTTTTCCCTGTTGAGAATACCCAGCTAAGGAGCGGCGATCTCATCCTGATCCGCTCCGGTGAACAGGTGCCTGCCGATTGTAAGATCCTCTGGGGTGAGGGCGGCGCGGACGAGTCGATTCTTACCGGCGAAAGCCTCCCTGTCGATAAGGTGGCAAAAGACACCCTTATCGGTGGTAGCTTGCTTGTGTCCGGCTCCGTGAAGGCGCAGGTAACGGCCGCCATCGGAGATTCCGTGATGGCAGGCATTGTCCGGCTCGTGCGGGAGGCCCAGGGTGAAAAACCGCCCATGCAGCAGCTGGCTGACAGGATCAGCGCCGTCTTCGTGCCGGTGGTGGTCGGACTCGCTGTGATCACTTTCCTGGGCAATTATTTCTATCTCCACCAGGCGGCCCCCGCGCTGATGCGCAGCATCGCCGTACTCGTGATCGCCTGCCCTTGCGCCATGGGCCTGGCTACCCCTGCCGCGATTGCCGTAGGGCTGGGTCGCGCCGCCCGCAGCGGTATTCTCTTCCGTAATGCCCGCCACCTCGAAGCTTTCAGGAATATCCGGCAGGTCATCTTCGACAAAACCGGAACGCTGACCACCGGCGATTTTTCCATCAGCCGCTGGCAGGTGCTGCCGGAGGCCGTCACGGCCGGCGACACCCGGCCCGAAGCCCACCTCACCGACGACCAGTTCCGCGAAATAGCCTTTTCACTCGAAAAATACTCCAATCACCCTATCGCCAAAGGCATTGCCAGTGAGTGGAAACAAAAAAGATCTCTTCCATGGCAAAAAATTGAAGAGGTGAAAGGGTTAGGGATGAAGGCGCAGACAAAGTCTGGGGATATCTATTGGGCAGGGTCGCATAAAGTGGCCGCCGCGCTGACGAATGACAATACACACAATGTCTATATCGTTTGCAATGATCGCCTGCTGGGCTGGATCGACGTACAGGATACGTTGAGACCGGAGGCTGCATCCGTCATACAATGGTTGCATGGCAAAGGTATCCGTACCGTCCTGCTGAGCGGTGACCGTCGGCAGCCCTGTCTGCAGCTGGCCGCTCAGCTGGGGATAGCCGAAGTACTGGCCGAACAGACGCCCGAACAGAAGTTGCAGCAGGTTTCCAGGCTCAACAGTGAAATGCCATCAGCCATGGTCGGCGATGGGATCAATGATGCTCCCGCCCTTGCCCGGGCGACGATCGGTCTGTCCATGAGCGATGCCTCACACCTGGCTGTGCAGACGGCCGATGTCGTGCTGATGAACCAGGGTTTACGTCATCTGCCTGCTGCGTTGCAACTGGGGCGGCAAACCTTTGCCACGATCCGCAGCAATTTGTTCTGGGCCTTTTTCTATAATGTTATTGCTATTCCCGTGGCTGCCTTCGGGTGGTTGACGCCTGCCGTGGCTGCCCTGGCCATGGGATTCAGTGATGTGGTCCTGGTGGCCAATTCTCTCCGGCTGTATGTTAAAAAAATAGCGGGATGAACGAAGATCTGCAATCCCTGCTACAGCAGCACTGGCATTACCAAAACTTCCGGCCGCAGCAGGAAGAAATTATGCGCTCGGTACTGGAAGGAAAAGACACTCTTGCCCTTTTGCCCACGGGAGGTGGTAAATCCCTGTGCTTTCAGGTACCTGCCCTTGCACGGCCGGGGCTATGCCTGGTCGTCAGTCCACTGATCGCCCTGATGAAGGAACAGACGGACAGTCTGCGGAAAAAGAATATCACCGCCTTCTTCCTTCACACAGGTATGAGCCGCAAGGAGATCATCAATACCCTGCAGACGGCCGGCGACAGCAATTGCAAATTTCTGTACGTGTCTCCCGAACGGCTGGAGACCGATTTGCTGATCAGCTATCTTCCTTCACTGGATGTCCGCCTCATTGCCATAGACGAAGCCCATTGTGTATCCCAGTGGGGATACGATTTCCGGCCGTCCTATCTGCGTATTGCAGCCCTGCGGGCGTTATTGCCCGGCGTACCGCTGTTGGCGCTTACGGCCTCTGCCACCCCGACGGTATTGAAAGACATCGTCGACAAGCTGGAGTTGAAAGAGCCGGCCATCTTCCGGCAGCCTTTCACCCGGCCCAATCTCTCTTATAGCGTCTTTACCGAAGAAAACAAGATCCGCAAGATCACGGAGATCCTGGAGAAGGTCCCCGGCAGCGGCATCGTCTATTGTAGGACCCGACGCGCGACCGGAGAGATCAGTGAATGGCTGACGCGTCAGGGTATTCCGTCGGCAGCCTATCATGCCGGGTTGTCGCAGGACGAAAGGCACCAGCGCCAGGACGACTGGCTCAAAGATCGCATAAGGGTCATGGCTTGTACCAATGCTTTCGGTATGGGCATCGATAAATCCGGCGTGCGTACCGTCATCCATGCCGATATTCCCGAATCGGTCGAAAATTATTACCAGGAAGCCGGCCGTGCCGGCCGGGACGGCCGCAAGGCCTATGCCGTCTTGTTGGCGGGGGCTGCCGATGCCGCCCGTCTCGAAAACCTGCCCGACATCCGGTTTCCGCCTCCCGCCACCATCCGGCTGGCATACCAGCACCTGATGAATTATCTCCAGCTGCCGGCCGGGACCGGGGAAGGGCAGTACTATGATTTTAACCTGGCCGAATTTGGGCGGCGTTTCCAGTTGGAGACTTCCGCCATACTGGATATCCTCAAAGTACTCGAGCAGGAAGGGGTGCTGATCTTCCAGCAGCAGGTATTCATGCCTGCCAGAGTGCAGTTCACCATCGGCAAGGAGGCGCTATATGACTTTGAAAAAAATCATCCTGCCCTGCAGCCGTTGATCCACACCCTCCTGCGTAGTTATGAAGGTATCTTCGATCAGCCGGTACCCGTCCGTGAACGTCAGCTGACCTACAGCACCCGGTCGGCGCCGGGACAGGTAGCAGCAGATCTGGCGCAATTACAGGCTTATCAGATTATCGGGTATGTGCCGCTGAAGGAATCTCCGCAGCTTTATTTCTTCCGCGACCGCGTCGCGGCGGAAGATCTCTATATCGATCCGGTAAGATACCGGGAAAGGAAGGAACAATATGCGACCCGCATCCGCGCCATGGTCCGCTACCTCGGCCTCTCCGTCGAATGCCGCAGCCGTTACCTGGCCAATTACTTCGGAGACAAGGATGCAGAGGACTGTGGGGCTTGCGATAATTGTTTGCGCGCGGCGCGTGGGAATACATCGGCGCTTCGACGCTAACGCTCTTCTGTTTTACGATAAGTTGTTCGGGAAATGGTGGTCTTTTTCTTTGAACGTGGAGTTCCCTTTTTCTTGGGTGGATTTTTCTTGGGTGTTGCCTCGACTTGCAGCGTGGTAATCTTCACCTCCTTAATGGACATTTCCGAATACAAAATGGAATAATCATTTTGGGACATATAGCGAATTTAAGCTAGGTCCCTGTAGGGTTGGCCTACCTCACCTGTCCAATAGGGGTTCTCGCATGACCCAACGTACAGGCAAGAGCAAGCCCAACCCTACAGGGATGTAGGTATTGGGCCTCTCGTACGTCAGATAAAAACTGCGAGATTTCTATTGGCGAGAGAAAAATTATTTTCTGATCAAAGATATAAAATTTTCCAAATGCGGCCTAAAAAAACCACACAAAATTTTACCCAATATTTTTTTAATAGAGTTACACCTTCTCCGCCAGCAATTGCTTAATCTGCTCCTCCAGCTCTTTGAGCTTCTTCTCCATCTCCGGCAGATTCCGGCTGACGACCTGGCTGCGCAGGGCGCTGGTATAATCGTAGGCAGGGCTGCCCGTCACGGCGCCGCCCTTTGTCTTGATGGATTTCGTAACACCACTTTGGGCATTGATCCGGGCTCCGTCGGCGATCTGCAGGTGTCCGACAATGCCTGCCTGCCCGCCGATCATCGCACCGCTGCCGATTTTGGTGCTGCCGCTGACCCCTGCCTGCGCAGCAATCACCGTATAGTGCCCGATATCTACATTGTGTGCGATCTGTATCAGGTTGTCTAATTTAACCCCCTTGCGGATAATGGTCGATCCTATCGTGGCCCGGTCGATAGCGCAATTGACCCCGATCTCTACATAATCTTCCACCACCACATTACCGATCTGAGGTACTTTCTTGAACGTCCCGTCAGCCTGAGGAGCGAAACCGAAACCATCCCCGCCGATCACCGACCCTGCATGAATGGTGACATTAGCCCCGATCACACAGTTGTGGTAGACCTTGACGCCCGGATGCAGCACCGTATTTTCGCCTACCCGCACATTATTGCCGAGGTAGACCTGCGGGTGGATCTTCGCCTGGTTGCCGACAACTACTCCCTCACCCAGATACGCAAACGCTCCTATAAAGACTTTCTCACCCAGTTTCGCCGTCTTGGAAATATAGGACGGCTCCTGGACCCCCGTCAATAGTTGGGCTTCTATCTCCTGATACTTCGCCAGCAGGCTCGCAAAGGCAGTATAGGCATCCGGTACCCGGATCAAAGTCGCACCTACGGCCTGCTTAAGCTCCAGGGAATCATTCACGATAATAATGGAAGCGCCGGTGGTATAAAGATGTTCTTCATATTTGGGATTGGCCAGAAAAGCCAGCTGCCCCTGGACGGCTTCTTCGATCTTTCCGAAGGATGCTACGGAGGCATTCGGATCTCCTTCTATCTTACCGTTGATCAGTAGGGCTATTTGAGCGGCTGAGAATTGCATATTGGGTGGTTATGATTGGTAATAACAAAGATAAAATTTTTTTACTGCGCTTGCCAGGGTTTGGTGGATCAGCGCATTGTCCACCTGGGAAATATCTTTCACCGATCCATCCTTGAACAGGATATTGATCTTCTCATCGGTAGCGTTATACGTGGTATTCGCCGCTTCTCCTGTGAAGACAAAATAGTCCGCCGCCTCCACCGGCAGCGATAGTTCCTCTGCCACCGACTCCTTCAACTCTTCTACGACATCTTTGTCGAACGGAGTTGCCTGTAACCTGACTTTTAACAGCCGCCGGTCGATCAGGTTCCGGGAAAGCAACGACAGCACCTTATCGGGATGGAACATCCAATGCTTGATGGCGCCCATTACATCGAAATCATCCAGCAGGCAGAACCGGTCCAGGTGCATGTCTACCAGTGCCTCATCCACAGTGGCCTGCTGCAGGAAAAAATCCAGTACCGGGGAGGACGAAGGGACATTATGCCCTGAAAGAACCAGCTCTCTCGCCCTTTCCAATATCCTCACCAGCATCTTTTCGGCGCTGAGCACCGTTTTATGCAGATAGACCTGCCAGTACATCAGGCGGCGGGAGACCAGGAACTTTTCGATGGAATAGATGGCCTTTTCTTCCACCATCAGTTCACCCCGATGTACAGTCAGCATCTTCAAAATGCGGTCATAGCCGATCACGCCTTCTGAAACCCCGGTAAAGAAACTGTCCCGCGTGAGATAGTCCATTCTGTCCATGTCCAGCTGGCCTGATACCAGCTGATGTAAATAACGCTTGGGATGATCGTTCGTAAAAATACGAATGCCCGTTTCCAGCTGACCGCCGAACTCCTCGTTCAATCGCTGCATGATCAGCAGCGACAATCGCTCATGATGTACCCCCCGGATCAATACATTTTCCAAAGCATGCGAGAAAGGACCGTGCCCGATGTCGTGCAACAGGATAGCCGTTTTCACGCCAAGCTCTTCCTCCTCGCTGATCTCGACGCCCTTTCGGCGTAATTCCACCACCGCATTGCCCATCAGGTGGTAAGCGCCAAGGGAATGATGCAGCCGGGTATGCACCGCACCCGGATAGACCAGGTGCGCAAAAGCCATCTGATGGATCCGGCGTAATCGCTGATAATAGGGATGCGCAACGATATTCAGCAGGAGATCCTGGTCCAGCGTAATAAAGCCGTATACCGGGTCATTGATGATCTTACGCGATAATTGGGCCATTCGGGCGTTGATTTGTTAAATCGGGTTTAAACAAGCTCCAAAACTAGGTAAAATTGGCCAGGAGTTTGTAGTTTGTGGTTATGTCATTAGGAAAAATACTCTGGGTCGACGACGAAATTGAAAGCCTCCATTCGCAGATCCTGTTCCTCGAAAATAAAGGTTATGAAGTTAAGGCGCTGACCAATGGTTTCGACGCCATTGATTTCTTAAGGGAAAACCCTATAGACGTTGTCTTGATGGACGAGACGATGCCCGGGATCACCGGCCTGGAAACGCTGGCTAAGATCAAGGAGAACAACCAGCAGACCCCCGTCGTACTCATCACCAAGAATGAAACGGAAAACCTGATGGATGACGCCATCGGCAGCCAGATCACGGATTACCTGATCAAGCCGGTTAATCCCAACCAGGTCCTCCTGAGCCTCAAAAAGATCATCGACAATAAAAGGCTGGTCTCGGAAAGGACCACCACGGCCTACCAGCAGCAGTTCCGGAATCTCTTCATGGCCCTCAACAGCAATCCCGACTATAACGAATGGATGGAGATCTATAAGAAACTGGTGTACTGGGAATTGGAAATGGAGAAATCGGATAGCCCTGAAATGCGCGAAGTGTTGCAGTCACAGAAACAGGAGGCCAATACGGAGTTCTTCAAATTCGTATCGAAGAACTACGCCCGCTGGGTCAACCCGCGCTCGTCGGAAAGCCCCATCATGTCCCATAACCTTTTCCAGTTCAAGGTGCTCCCGCATGTGGAGAAAGGGATACCCACCTTCTTCATACTGCTCGATAACCTGCGTATAGACCAATGGAAGGCCATCCAGCCCATTTTCGCAGAGAGCTTCCGCATCCTGGAAGAAGACAGCTTCTATAGTATTCTACCGACCGCCACCCAATACAGCCGCAATGCGATCTTTTCAGGACTGATGCCCCTCGATATCGAAAAACAGTTTCCTTCCCAGTGGAAGAATGACGATGAGGATGGAGGCAAAAACCTGTTCGAGGAAGATTTTTTCCGCGCTCAGCTCAAACGCCTGAAAAAAGATCAGCTGAAATTCTCTTATACCAAGGTGCTCAATTATCAGGCAGGACAGGATCTCGTCAACAATATCCACAACCTCCTGAACAATGACCTGAACATCATCGTTTACAATTTTGTGGACATGATGAGCCACGCCCGCACTGAAATGGAAGTACTGAAGGAACTGGCCGGTGACGAGATCAGCTATCGCAGCATCACTGCCAGCTGGTTCGAACATTCCCCCCTCCACCAGGCCCTCAAAAAGATCGCCGATAAAAAGATCAATCTCATTCTGGCCACTGACCACGGCAGCGTTAGGGTAAAGACGCCCTACAAGGTCATCGGGGACAAACAAACGACGACTAACCTGCGCTACAAGCATGGCCGCAATCTCAATTACGAGGCTAAAGAAGTGCTGGCCTTTCGTGATCCGAAAGAGGCAGGTCTGCCGGTACCGACCGTCAACTCTTCGTTTATTTTCGCCAGGGGCGACGGTTTCCTCTGTTATCCGAATAATTACAACTATTACGTCAATTATTACCGCAATACCTTTCAGCACGGCGGGATCAGCATGGAAGAAATGATCATTCCCGTCATTCGCATGACCAGTAAGAATGCCTGATTATGCCGGTTTCTTTCCACATTTGCCACGTTCCTGTGGATAAAATGGGAAGACAGCACGCCGCTAACGCAGTGTTATGTAGTAACTTTGGGAAGATGAAGTTTACACAAACCACACTCGATAAGATCGAACGCGTCCTGGACGAAGTGGGATACATCGTCCGCTATGAAAGAGGGAACTTTCAAAGCGGCTACTGCATTCTGGAACAAAAAAAAGTGGTGGTCCTGAATAAATTTCTCCCTTTGGAAGGCCGTATCAGCACCCTTATAGACATCATCCCTCAGCTGAAGATCACCCCGGAAAACCTGAGCCCCGATGTCCACCGGATATACAATGAGATACTTTCAGCGGCTCATCTCAGCGAAAGCTGAGCGGCAGCATTCCTTCTCTTCCGGTCGAAGAATCACCCTTATTTCTTAACTTTATCCGGTGAGTCATCCGCCAATTACCATCACATTCCTGGGTACCGGCACCAGCACTGGTATTCCCATGGTCGCCTGCCCCTGTGAAGTATGCGCTTCTGCAGATCCTAAAGACAAACGTCTTCGCAGCAGTATCCTGGTACAATCACCTTCTACTACACTGGTCGTCGACACCACCCCCGACTTCCGCTATCAGATGCTAAGGGCCGGCGTCCGCCAGTTGGATGCAGTCATCTTTACACACCCGCATAAGGATCATTTGGCAGGGCTGGACGATGTAAGGGCCTATAATTTCTTTCAGCGCAGGGCTATGGACCTTTACGCCAATGAAATGACCCAGGAAGTGATCGTCCGGGAATTCCCCTACGCCTTTGCAGACATGAAATATCCCGGTATCCCGGACCTCCGGCTCAACCGGATCGATAAAGACCCCTTCACCATCGGCGATATCACCATCACCCCCATCCAGGTATGGCATATGAAAATGCCCGTCCTGGGTTTTCGCTTCGGCGATTTTACCTACATTACCGACGCCAACCGCATCGACGATAGTGAAAAAGAGAAGATCCGGGGTAGCAGGCAAATCGTGCTCAATGCCTTGCGCCACGAGAAACACCTGTCTCATTATTCTCTGCCCGAAGCGATAGCGGAAATACAACAGCTCGGCGTCCCCGAGGCCTGGTTTACCCATATCAGCCATCAATTAGGCCGGCATGCGGACGTCGAACCCGATCTTCCGCCAGGGATGCATCTGGCCTATGATGGGCTCATATTGCAGACCTGATGATTTTTTGCATTTGATTAACATTCGTTAAGTGAATGTAAGTCCAAAACAGCGTTAAACTTTTGGCAGGATTTTCTGTCTATTATCATACTATAAAATCGTATGTATGAGAAAAATAGCATTGATCCTATCCGTTGTTCTGCTTTCTGCGGCCAGTTCCTTCGCGCAGACCTCTGTTGAGCTTGTTCCACAGGTTGGCTATTCCTTCCCTGCGCGAAATGACTTTTACAATGACTATGGTCGTATTGCCGGGGGACTCAACCTGGGCGGCGCTGTCAATTTTAATTTCACCCGTAGCGTTGGCATAGAAGTCCTTTATAATCATGTCAGTTCATCCTCAGGAGTTTATAATTACGGCTATGACGGAGGCTCGCAGCTTGTCGGTGGCAATCTCAAACAGGATTTCATCATGGCAGGACCTGTATTTTCCGGTACCATTCCCAATTCAACAGTGCGCCCCTTCCTGGGCATCCTGCTGGGCGCGGATATCATGACACCGGGTGCGAACACAGGATACTCTTCCAACACCAATTTCGCGATGGGGTTCCAGGTGGGTACAAATATCTACATTTCACCGCGGGTGGGTATCCAGCTTAAAGCCCAGTTATTGTCGCCTGTTGGTGCAGCAGGGGGCGCCTATTACTATACTAATTACGCCGGCGGTGGCATCAACCCCAATCAATCCACTTACCAGTTCACCCTCGGCGGTGGCCTGATCATCGGCCTCGGCCGCGTCCTGCCCGCAGAACATTATCGTCCTGCCCGCCGCCGTCCGCGCCCCATGTATTACCGATATTATTGATTTTGATCCATACCTTTCGCCCCGCAGGTTCCCCCTGCGGGGCCTTTTTTATCAAAAAAACTAACAAACGTTAGTACCTGTATCGAATATTAATTAACTTTGTAGTGTAACGTCGGGAAAGACGCTTACTTAGATAACGTTTGTTTGCCAGTGTCCAGGCAATAGCCCCTCGGTTGTTGCCTGGTTTTTTTAAAGGCCTATCATTAAAGAAGAAACATGGACTTTTCAACAGAAGAATTAACGCAACAGGTGGGCCGCACAGCCCGTGATTTCGCTGCTCAGTTTATCCGGCCGCACGTCTCGCAATGGGACGAAGACCAGGAATTCCCCCACCAGTTGTTCAAAGAGCTGGGAAAATTGGGAATGATGGGCATCGTGGTGCCGGAAGCCTATGGCGGGTCCGGCCTTTCTTATACTGAATACGTAACGATCATCGTTGAAATCTCCAAGGTATGCGGCGGCATCGGGCTGAGCCTCGCTGCACATAACTCTCTTTGCACAGGACATATCCTTGCCTTTGGAAATCAGCAGCAGAAGGAGAAATATCTTCCGGCCCTCGCCTCCGGCGAAGCGCTCGGCGCGTGGGGACTGACGGAAGCGGGCACCGGCAGCGATGCCGGCAATATGCGCTGTACGGCCGTTAAAGAGGGAGATGAATGGGTGCTCAACGGGACAAAGAACTGGATCACCCACGGCATCAGTGGCAATACGGTGGTCGTAGTCACCAGGACCGGCGAACCCCGCACTCGCAATAACTCCACTGCTTTTATCGTCGAAAGAGGCACTCCCGGGTTCAGCGGCGGAAAAAAGGAGAATAAGCTGGGCATGCGTGCCAGCGAAACGGCGGAAATGATCTTCGATCAATGCCGCATTCCCGATGCCAACAGGTTAGGTGAAGTAGGCGATGGCTTTCGCCAGGCCCTGACGGTCCTGGACGGCGGCCGGATCTCCATTGCGGCGCTTTCCCTGGGCATCGCCAAAGGCGCCATGGAGGCTGCGACACAATATGCAAAAGAACGGCACCAGTTCGATCAGCCCATCGCTAATTTCCAGGGGATCTCCTTCAAATTGGCCGATATGGCGACGGAGATCGCCGCCGCTGAATTGCTGACCTTTCAGGCTGCCGACCTTAAAAATCAACACCTGCCCATGACCCTGCAGGCGGCCATGGCAAAATATTATGCCAGTGAAGTAGCGGTCAGGACCGCCACGGAAGCAGTACAGATCTTCGGCGGCTATGGGTATACGAAGGATTTCCCTGTAGAAAAATTCTATCGCGACAGCAAGCTGTGCACTATCGGGGAGGGCACCTCTGAAATTCAAAAGATCGTCATCGCCCGGGAAGTGTTGAAAGACTAAGGCATAAAATCCTCTTCTGCCTTCGTCCCGTACTTATCGAATAATTTATCGACAGCCCCTGCGAAAAAGGGGAATTTATCCTTGGTGAAGTTTTTGATGATCTCGATGGCCTTGAGAGCCTGTTGCTCCGTCAATCCTTCCGCCTTCAACTTATCGACGAGTTCCTTCATAAAGATTAAGCTACTTTCAGTAAATTCATTTTACTCTTGTCGAACTTCTTTTGCGCATATTCCAGGTCGAGATGGAATTTTTCCTCCTTGGCGGAAGGCAATTCGAACATGGCGTCGGTCAGGATACTTTCACAGATGCTCCGCAATCCCCTTGCCCCCAGCTTGTATTCTACCGCCTTGTCCACCATGAAATCCAGTACGTCCATATCGAAGCTCAGCTGAATACCTTCCAGCTCGAACAATTTTTTGTATTGGCGGATCAGGGAGTTCTTGGGTTCGGTCAGGATGGACCGTAATGTCGCCTTGTCGAGTGGGTCCAGGTGTGTCACCACCGGCAACCGGCCCAATAGTTCGGGTATCAGACCAAAAGACTTCAGATCGGGCGCATTGACATATTGCAAAAGATTCTTTTTCGCCGCTTCCTGCTGTTCTTTATTGACATTGAAACCGATGGCGTTCGTATTGATCCTCCGCGCGATGATCTTGTCCACACCGTCAAAAGCTCCGCCGCAAATAAAGAGAATATTTTGGGTATTGACCTTGATAAGCTTCTGCTCCGGATGCTTCCGGCCACCCTGCGGGGGCACCAGCACATCGGTCCCTTCCAGCAGCTTCAGCAGTCCCTGCTGAACGCCTTCCCCGCTGACATCCCGGGTAATGGAAGGATTATCTCCCTTACGGGCGATCTTATCGATCTCATCTATATAGACGATCCCTCTCTCAGCAGCGGGTACGTCATAATTGCAGACCTGTAGCAGGCGGGTCAGGATGCTTTCCACATCCTCGCCAACATAACCGGCTTCCGTAAATACGGTGGCGTCGACAATGGCGAAAGGGACGTTCAGCAGGCGGGCGATCGTCTTTGCCAGCAGCGTCTTGCCCGTGCCCGTCTCACCCACCATGATGATATTGCTCTTCTCGATTTCTACTTCGTTCTCGACCACTTTCTGCTGCAACCGCTTGTAATGGTTATAGACGGCTACCGACAGCACTTTCTTCGCATCATCCTGCCCGATCACATACTCATCCAGGAACCTTTTGACCTCTATGGGCTTCTTTACCGTTAATTTGAACGAGCTGCTGCCTGTCGTATCTTCACGGATCATCAGCTCCTGCTGAATGATCTCCTGGGCATGCTCGACGCAGTTCTCGCAGATATGCCCTTCCTGCCCGGCTATGAGGATCTTTACCTCATCCCGGTTACGTCCACAAAAAGAACAATGCAAAGTATTTTTTGCCATTATAAGCTAAATTATCTGAAATGTTGGACTACAAAGTTACCCAACTTATTGGATTCTCACAATGTGTGGAAAAAACAGTCCCGATATTATTTCGGGACTGTGCTAAAAGTCTTTTTCCGTAAGAGTTTATTAATCAATTCTTTACACTAAATCTTCTCATAGACCTGATCTACGATGCCGTACTCGATGGCTTCTTTGGCGTCCATCCAGTAGTCGCGGTCGAAATCTTTCATGATCTGCTCGAATTTCTTGCCGCAGTTATCGGCGAGTATCCTGGCGCTGATCTCTTTGACCCGACGGGTCTGCTTGGCCGTAATTTCCAGGTCGACGCTAACCCCCTGCATATAGCCCCCGATGCTGGGCTGGTGGATCATGATTTCGGAGTGAGGATAGACGAACCGGCGCCCTTTCACCCCGCCGCTCAGCAGGATAGATCCCATCGAAGCCGCCAGGCCCATACAAATGGTGCTTACCGGGCTCTTCAGCATTTTCATCGTGTCGTAGATGACCATACCGGAGGTGACGATCCCTCCCGGGCTGTTAATAAAGAATTTGATCTCTTCACCGGGCTTATCCGCATCCAGCAGCCGCAGTTTGGTGACCACTTCTTTGGCCGACTTGTCATCCACCGCTCCCCACAGCTCAACGCTCCGGCTATCGAAAAAATATTTTTCCAGTTTCTTGGCCAGCATTCCCAAATCCGGGCCCTTGTCATCCTTCGGCTCTTTTTCTTCGGGCTCTTCGTCATCCATGTGAAAAGGTTTCAGCAGGTATTTTGAATAGTTCATGATACAATTTTTTCAGGTTTTAATTCGAATCTTTTTCCTTCCGCGGATTCTGCAACAGTACTTCATCTACCAGGCCATATTCCTTGGCTTCCTGGGCAGTCAGCCAATAGTCGCGGTCGCTGTCTTTTTCTACCTGCTTGGCCGTTTTCCCGGTATGGAATGCGGTGACCTCATACAATTCCTTGCGCAGTTTTTTGATCTCGTTGACCGTGATCTCGATATCCGAAGCCTGGCCGCCGATAGAGCCGCTCGGCTGGTGCATCATGATCCGGCTGTGTCTGAGCGCCGTCCTCTTGCCTTTTGTGCCCGCGCACATCAGCACCTGTCCCATACTGGCCGCCATCCCGATACAGATAGTAGCGACATCGGGAGTCACATATTGCATGGTATCATAAACGCCCAGGCCGGAATAAACACTTCCACCGGGGCAATTGATGTACATCTGTATATCACGGTGACGGTCGGTACTGTCCAGGAACAGCAACTGGGCCGTTATGATATTAGCTACCTCTTCATTGATCGGATAGCCCAGGAAAATGATCCGGTCCATCATCAGCCGGCTGTACACATCCATGACGGCTACATTCATCGGGCGTTCTTCAATAATGTTCGGCGTCAGGTTGGTGACAGTGTATCTGTTGTAATCATTCAACGTATTGCTGGAAATACCACGATGTTTCACAGCATATTTCTCGAATTCGTTTGCAGGATTCATAATCATATTTTTCAATGTGTTAATGCCTATTCTATTCTGCGGACAGGTATCTTCCTTCCAAATCTCCGTCCAAACTTTCAAATTGCCAAAAAACTGACAGAGTTGCAGTTCGATGGCGGTCTCTGCTCGCGCGTCCTCTCTAAAAAAAATCCCGGTCGAAAACCGGGATCCTGTTATTTCTAATGGTGATGATGATGGTCATGTTCTTCCACCAGGTGCCGGAACTCGTCCCGG
>PMUF01000124.1 GCA_003167015.1 Chitinophagaceae bacterium
GTAATCTGCTCAGACCCTGACGGTTCCGGCCGCCAGCGACGCCAGTTCCTGCTGGATCACTATCGTCTTATTCTGGTTGTACCAGCGCTGTAATTCTTCCTTGATGACCTCGAAGGGAAGACCTTCACTCCGCATTCCTGCAAAGGACTCCTGCAGGGGTGTCGGACGCGGTCCCCAGGTAAATAATACTTCACCCGTGGCTGCATCGGCAGCGATCAGCTTGGGGATACTCCGGCTGACCCCGTTGGTCAGATAACGGTCCATCAATTCCAGGTTCTCATCCCGCAACAACAGGCGCAGGCTGATCAGGGGGTTCAGTTCGGCCAGGGCATGTATCACCGGCAGGCTCTGTGCCGCATCCCCACACCAGCCTTCCGTCAGCACCAGCCATATCTGGGACCGGTCGACGCTCAACATTTGCGTGGCCACTGCCGGCAATACCTGTATCGTTTTCTCCAGGCGATGCATCCGTTGCAGGTTCAGTTCGGCATAATGCACCATGGACTCCGATTGTACGGGACCCGTCGTCTTGCCGGCGCTCAGCAGATCCTCCAACAAACGCTTGTAGGCATCGTACGAAATGGCTTTTTGCAGATAGCCCGATTCTATTTTTTGGCCGGTTCCAGGAGAGTCCATATTGTTTAGCTTTTCAGGCGCAAATATCGTCATTCCGCAGCGGATTTACCGTCCGCTGTCTGACCGTTTGACGCCAATATGATATCTTTGCCGCATGGCCAGCCCGAATCTCAATCTCAGCAACGATAAAAGCGCTTTGACTCCCGCAGACAAAGAGTTTGAGAATAATATCCGCCCGGCGGCCATCGAAGAATTTTCCGGCCAGCCCCAGCTCATCGAAAATCTGCGGATATTCATCAGGGCAGCCAAAATGAGGGGGGAAGCCCTGGATCATATCCTTTTTCATGGCCCTCCCGGCCTGGGCAAGACCACGCTGTCGAGGATTGTTGCCAACGAGCTGGGCGTCAACATCAAAGAAACCTCCGGTCCCGTCATTGAAAAACCCGGCGACCTGGCAGGACTCCTTACCAACCTCGGGCAGAACGATGTCCTGTTCATCGATGAGATCCATCGGTTAAGTACTGTCGTGGAAGAATACCTCTATGCAGCCATGGAAGATTACCGCATCGATATCATGATCGACAGCGGCCCCAACGCCCGCAGCATCCAGCTCACCATCAACCCTTTCACGCTCGTCGGCGCTACCACCCGCAGCGGTCTGCTGACGGCCCCGCTGCTATCGCGCTTTGGCATCAAGTCGAGGCTTGAATACTATAATGCTGAGACACTGCAAAAGATCATCCTCCGCTCGGCCACTATCTTGCAGACAAAGATCACCTCCGATGCCTCCGGTGAGATTGCCCGCAGAAGTCGCGGCACTCCCCGCATTGCCAACGGACTGCTGCGGCGGGTCAGGGATTTCGCCCAGGTACTGGGCAACGGCGTGATCGACCTGGGCATCACCCAGCACGCCTTGCGGGCGCTTAACGTGGATGAGCACGGCCTCGATGAAATGGATAACCGGATCCTATTGACTATTATTGAAAAATTCAAGGGCGGCCCCGTTGGGATCACGACTATCGCCACAGCGGTGGGGGAAGAGACCGGCACGCTCGAAGAAGTCTATGAACCCTTTCTTATACAGGAAGGCTTTATCATGCGCACCCCCCGCGGCCGCGAAGTAACAGCCAGGGCCTACGAACATCTGGGCAAAAAAAAGCCGGGCAAGGAAGGTGAACAGTTATTATTCTGATCTTCTCCTTTACCCGGTCTCGCTTTCGGCTGTCTGAAACGCCGGAGGCGTTTCGCCCGAAGGGCAATCATGAGACCTGAGTCGGAAACGCCGAAGGCGTTTACTCAATGTCCTATGCACTTACCGGAACGACCAGCCTGAATCCGTTACCGTGTATATTTACGATCTCGATATGATCGTCATCTTTCAGGTATTTACGCAGCTTCGCAATATACACATCCATGCTGCGGCCATTGAAATAGGTATCGCTGCCCCAGATCTTTTTCAGCGCCTGCTCCCGCGGCAACAGATCGTTCATATGCTCGGCCAGCATTTTCAGCAGCTCATTCTCCTTGGGTGACAAGGTCTGCGTCTGGCCCTTATGACTGAGTTCCCTCAGCTTCGGATTGAAATGATACGACCCCATTTCGAATTCCTTGTTGTCCGATTCCTTGTTCAGATCATCATTGCGCTTGAGGATCGCCTTGATCTTCAGCAACAGCACCTCACTGTCGAAGGGTTTGGTAATGTAATCGTCCGCTCCCAGCTTGTACCCCTGGATGATGTCTTCCTTCATAGTCTTGGCACTGAGAAAGAACAAAGGAATATCCGGATCTACATCCCGGATCTCCTCGGCCAGCGTAAAGCCATCCATATGCGGCATCATGATGTCCAGCAGACAGAGATCGAATCGTTCCCGCTGAAATGCCGCAAGGCCGAGCCGGCCATCCCGCTCCAGGGTCACATCGAAATCGCTCAGTTCAAGGTAATTTTTCAACACCATCCCGAGGTTGGGGTCGTCTTCGCACAATAATATTTTGGGTTTCTTGCCTTCCATGTTTACTTATTTTAGTACAAATAAAATTAAATCATTGCGGTAGACACTGCAAAATCGCGTAATATTTTGTTAAACCACCCTAAATTTGCCTTTATGCACCTGACTTCAGACATTAAATTTAAGAAACTGGTGGTAATTGGCGACCGGGTGCTGATCCGCCCTTCCCGGCCCCACGAACGTACGGACTCCGGTCTCTACCTCCCACCAGGCGTGCAGGAGAAGGAAAAAGTACAGCAAGGCTATGTCATCAAGACCGGACCTGGGTATGCAATTCCTATGCCTGTAGATGACGAACCCTGGAAGCACCAGGACGAACAGGTCAAATATGTTCCCCTGCAGGCCCGGGAAGGAGATATTGCCATTTTCCTGCTGAGCGGGGCGACAGAAGTGCTGTATGAAGGCGAAAAGTACTTTATCGTCCCTCAAAGCGCTATCCTGATGCTGGAACGGGAAGAGGAGATTTGAGCGCCGATTCCCCTATCTTTGTCGGCTTTAGAACCAAGTATACCGCATGGACGCAAATTTCAATCCTGACAAGCAGCACACCTTAGCTTCGGCAACCAGTATTTCGGGTACGGGCCTGCACACCGGCATCAAGGTGGATATGACACTGAAACCTGCTAACCCGGGGTTCGGCTTCCAGTTTCAACGCGTCGACCTGCCGGGCCAGCCCGTTATCAAGGCCGACTGTGACCTGGTGACAGACACGTCCCGGGGTACAACCCTCGAAGACAATGGCGCCAAGGTCAGCACCGTAGAACATATATTGGCTGCCCTGGTAGGCATGGGTGTCGACAACTGCCTGCTGGAGATCAACGGTCCCGAAATACCGATCATCGACGGTAGCTCACAGCCTTTTGTCGAGATCATTGAAGAGGCCGGCGTACTCGAACAGGAAGCCACCAAGGCCTGGTATAGCATCGACACGAATATCTCTTATTACGACGAAAAGAAACGAGTCGAAATGGTGGTCATGCCGTCCATGGAATACAAGGTCACGACCCTGATCGACTTCAACAGCCCTGTGCTGGGCACCCAACATGCAGGGCTGAAAACGATGCGCGATTTCAAGGTGGAGATCTCCCCTTGTCGCACCTTCTGCTTCCTGCATGAGCTGGAAATGCTGTTGGATCACAACCTGGTCAAAGGCGGAGATATCAACAACGCCATTGTCGTGGTGGACAAACCCGTCACCCCGGAAGAAATGGAACGGCTGGCCAAGGCCTTCAAGCGGGAGAAGATCGAGATCAAGAGCGAAGGATACCTGAATAACCTGGAATTGCGATTCCCCAATGAACCGGCCCGTCATAAACTGCTGGATGTGATCGGCGACCTGGCCCTGATCGGCTATCCTATCAAAGGACATATCATTGCCAACCGGCCCGGACACTCCACCAACGTGGAATTTGCCAAAAGGATCAAGCAGTATATAAAAAAAAACAAGCATCTAAAGAATACTCCGGTATATGATCCCAATCAGCCACCGGTTTATACTGCCCAGCAAATTGAGCGGACACTCCCACACCGTTACCCTTTCCTGCTCGTCGATAAGATCATCGAACTCACGGACCGGCATATCGTCGGTATCAAGAACGTCACGTTCAATGAACCTTTTTTCGTCGGCCACTTTCCCGGTAACCCGGTGATGCCGGGCGTTCTGCAAATCGAAGCCCTGGCCCAGACAGGAGGTATCCTCTGTATCAACGCCATGCCCCCGGGGGAATATGACACCTACTTCCTCAAGATCGATAACTGCAAATTCAAGTATAAAGTAGTCCCCGGTGATACTATGATCCTGAAAATGGAGTTACTTAATCCTATCCGTAGGGGGATATGCGAAATGAGAGGAACAGTATATGTCGGAAATAAAATTGCGACCGAAGCAGACCTTATGGCGCAACTGGTAAAGAGAAGTTAAGACAAGTTAATTTGGGATATTTGGGGCAAATAAGTTTATTTTTGTAGAAGGCGCCGGGTATTTCTCAGCATTTTTTATGAAGAAAACAGCAATCCATAAGGAAGAGATAATAATGATCCAAGACACTGAAAATCAATCAATTGACCATCGAATGATCCACTCCTTCACCTCCATCCATCCGGACGCCCGGCTGGCTCCTGATGTACAGGTGGATCCATTCACAATGATTCATAAGAATGTCCATATTGGAGCGGGGACCTGGATCGGAAGTAATGTGACGATTATGGAAGGCGCGAGGATTGGAAAAAATTGCAGGATCTTTCCTGGAGCTGTTATTTCTGCTGATCCTCAGGATCTTAAGTTTGATGGCGAAGAGACGACCGTGGAGATTGGAGATAATACGACCATCCGCGAATTTGTCACCATCCACCGCGGCACCCGCGACCGCTGGAAGACCAAGGTCGGCAGCAACTGCATGATCCTGGCCTATAGCCATATTGCCCACGATTGCATCATCGGCGACAATTGTATCCTTAGCAATAATTCCCAGGTGGCAGGCCATGTCGTTCTGGGAGATTGGGTTATTCTCGGCGGTATGTGCGCCATTCATCAGTTTGTAAAGGTCGGTTCGCACGTATTCCTGGGTGGCGGCTCCCTGGTAGGAAAAGATATTCCTCCGTATATCAAGGCCGCCCGCATGCCATTGAGCTACTCCGGAGTCAACTCCGTTGGCTTGAAACGCCGCGGCTTTACCATCGATAAGATCAATCATATCCTCGATATCTACCGGGTCATCTACAACAAAGGCATGAACACCAGCCAGGCCCTCGAATTCCTGGAAGAAGAATTCCCCGCCAGCGACGAACGCGACGAGATCGTCGCCTTCATCCGGGAGAGTGGCCGCGGCATTATTAAACGCTTCAGCAAAAGTAGCTTTGATGAAGATTACGCTGACTGATGCCGGCAAGCGTTTCAACCGCGACTGGATTTTCCGCCATCTCAGTTACGAGTTTTCATCCCAACATCACTACGCGATCATCGGTCCCAACGGCTCCGGTAAATCTACTCTCCTGCAGGTTATAGCCGGCGCCATCGGTATCAGCGAAGGGCTGGTCAGCTATGAAGAGGTGGCCTCTGTCACGACATCGATTGCCCCGGAAAAGGCCTATCACTATCTTTCTTTATCCGCTCCTTATCTCGAGTTGATCGAAGAAATGACCGCAGTGGAGTTTTTACAGTTCCATCATTCCTTTAAGCCTTTTCTACCCTCACATCCTATTCCCAATATCCTTTCCACTGTAGGCCTCGAAGCCGCCGCGCGTAAACAGATCCGCTTCTTCTCCTCCGGCATGAAACAGCGCATGAAACTCGCCCAGGCCCTCTTCTCCGATACACCCGTCATCCTCCTCGATGAACCTTGCACCAACCTCGACGCCGAAGGCATAGCCCTCTATCAACGACTCATCCGCGAATACGGCGCCAGCCGGCTGATCATCGTCAGCTCCAATGACCGCCAGGAATATGATTTCTGTGATAAAGTGATTGATATTACCACCTACCGCTGACTCGCAATCAGCAAATTCAGATCCGTATACTTCAGGTCGAACCGCTGACTGAGATGGAAATTCGTCAGCGCCCCCTTGAAAAGGTAAATTCCGCTTCGCAGGTGGATCTTGTGCCAGACCAGGTTCTCGAATCCGCCTTCTTCCCCTGCCTCTAACAACAATGGCATCAGCACATTGCTGATCGCATGCGAGGCCGTCCGGGCGAAACCAGAAGGAATATTGGGTACGCAATAATGAATGACGCCGTATTTCTGAAAGACAGGCTGCTCATGTGTAGTGATCTCGGACGTTTCGAAACAGCCGCCCCGGTCAATACTGACGTCGATGATCACGCTGCCCGGCCGCATATTGCTCACCATCTCCTCGGTGACGACAACCGGTGTACGGCCGCTTTGCGAGGACAGGGCGCCCACGGCAATCTCACAGGTCTTGATCTGCTTGGCCAGGATGCGTGGCTCCATGACGGAAGTCCACATCCGCTGCCCGATATTGTTCTGCAGCCGCTTCAGGCGGTAGACGCTGTTATCGAACACCTTGACCGAAGCGCCCAGCGCCAGCGCAGCGCGGGCCGCAAACTCGCCCACGATACCCGCTCCCAGGATGATGACCTTTGTCGGCGGGATACCGGAAATGCCGCCCAGCAGAACTCCCTTGCCGTGATTGGACGAACTCAGGTATTGCCCGGCAATCAGCATGACGGCGCTCCCGGCGATCTCGCTCATGCTGCGCACGATCGGGTAGGTGCCACTGTCGTCTTTCAGGTTTTCAAAGGAGATGCCCGTGATCTTCTTGTCCATCATCTTCTGCAACAGTTCAGCCTTCATGGCGGAAAGATGGATAGGGGATATGACGATCTGGTTCAGGTGCAGCATCGGCAAATCCTCCTCGATGACCGGTGCACTTTTCACCAGTATCGGCGCTTTCAGCACTTCCGACTTGTCATAGACAATGCGCGCCCCGGCTTCACTGTAATCCTTGTCCCGGTAATGGGCCGCTTCGCCGGCATTATGCTCGATAATGACCTGGTGCCCGTTGCTCACCAGTACGCCCACCGCATCCGGTGTCAGGGCAATACGATTCTCCTGGAAAGCCGTTTCCTTGGGAATGCCAATATGCAAAGGGACTCCTTTGGGCTTGACGTCCAAGGTTTCTTCTAGTGTTTCGTAGCTGAAGGAAGTACTGATGACTGGTTTTTGCTGCGACATAATATGCCTGTCAAATTACAATTTAAAATTGATTTTAAAGCTTTAGATTTCATCTCCGGGACTCATAATTTCACGCGTATCGACGTCGATCGCGCCTATCCGCAGGAATAGGG
>PMUF01000486.1:0-7179 GCA_003167015.1 Chitinophagaceae bacterium
TTGATATCTACCGAAGGCCGAAGGTAGCGCCCTGAAAAACTGTTGCTGTCGCTGGTGACCAGGGAGACCTGGTCCTTGATATTGAAGCCGGCCAGCGATTCTTTGTTGGTAATCGCATTGCGTATCCCCGTAAAGCCATCACTGCGCTGGTAAGTATCGAACTCGTATTTGAGAGAATTAAGCCGCTTATCGGTCAGCATAAAGCTGGCCGATGTCAACTTCTCCGTAGCGGGATTGACAGACAGCGACAGCCCCCAGTCCCGCGTAAATTCTACCGGCCGCAACGGTTCGACGGGAGCGAAATTGGCCTGTACATATTCAAACCCGAGATTAGTGGTCAGCTGGAGACCCTGTGAAGCCGGTCCCAGCGCCTTCACATTCCTGAACTGGAATTTCCCCGCATATCCCGCATCATTGTTCTTTTCGATGGTCGAAAGAGTATTGATGTTATAATTGCTGGCAGCCACGTCGGCACTCATGGTCGTATGTTTATCCAGGGCATAGTCCACCCCTACGGTGGCGACCTGCTGGGTCTTGGGTGTGACAAGGAACTGCGCCGCCTCATAGGAGCCCTGGGAAACACCGTTCACGGGCGCTACCCACATATAGACATTGCCGTTGACGCCGTTGAGATTGGGGACATAATCCCCATATCCCTGACCGACGTTCGCGAAAGAAAGATTGTATAGAGTGACCGCAGTATTAGCGGAAAATTCATAGATAGAATCGTGGACGATCTGCCCGGCAGCATTTTTATAGGTCGTGTCCACCTTCATATAGAGGATCTTCCCGGGCGCCATGGTGTCGACTGCAGCTGCAGGATAGTAAGCATGTGTTATGCTGTCCCCGAGACGGTTGAGGAAGGCGCTTTCATCGGAGGTCAGGGTTTGATCGATCGGCTGGTTCTTGGCATCGCTGTTGCTGAACAGGCCCATGCGGACCTTCAGCTTGTCGCCGACATGCAGCTCATCATAGAGATAAAGATTGACATTGAGATAGTTTCGGTCAGCGTATTCGAATTCGACCTGTATCCTGGCGTCCTGGGTGATCGGCCGGTTTGGGGTGAAGGTTATTTCAGCCGTATTGTAGTTGATGGTATAATCTGCGTTCTCTCCTCTTTGCATCTGCTGGCCGTCGATGAATACCTTCTCCGTTCCGGCCAGGACGATCAGGAACGTTTCTCCGTTGGCCCCTGTCAATTGATAAGGCCCCTGGTTGCCTTCCTGTCCGTCGAAGATATCCTTGGCGAACGATCCTTTGGCGATGGCGGCGCTGAACAGCACTTTATTGGTCGTGTTGGAATCTATCCGCTCCGTCGTTTCGAAAGAGGCGCCCTGCAATCTTTTGTAGAAGCTCAGGAAATAGTTCTGGTTCTGTCTCAGGTCGATGTCACCCATGGTCAGCGACCAGTTCTTCTTCGAGAACTGCAAATAGATCTTATCGAATTCGTTGAGGTCGGCGGTAGTCCCATCCGGCTGGATCGGAATATTGTTGTCGGTGATAGCTGCATCGATCCTGATGCTGTCGGCCAGGTAGCCGCTGATCTGCAGGTTGAGGTTGGAGGTGACGACAGCATCCTGGCTGTTGCCGAAGGAGATCGAGCGGCCGAAGCTGCCGTTATAGGTGATATTCCCGAAGTCGAAGAAATTGTCGTCGGCGGTGGTCCCGCCTCTTGTTCCATCATAGGGCCGGACGAGGAAATAGCTTTCTATACTGTCGTAATTGAATCGTTTGGCCACCGCATTCAACCGGTAAGGAAAGGTACGGTAATACACCAGCACGCTGTCTGTCCCGGTGGGTGGATGCCGCCAGATGAGTTTGGAGTTGACCCAATCAAGATGGTAGGCGCTGTCCGGCACGTCTTTCACCAGGAAAGTGCCCGGCACGAGACTGAGCGAGTCGATCGGGATCTTACCGCTTTGAACGGGGATATATTTCCGGTGGAAATTGGACAATACCGGCGGCGCGTTGCGCGGAGTGCGTTGTGGAATCGGCGGCGGGTTGCGGGTGCCCTTAGCGGTCCCTGGCGGCCTGGCAGCGACGTTACTGGAGTCGGGGGTCACCGGGGGGGACCCAGTGGTCCCCGGGGCGGAGCCGGTGGTAGGGCTGAAGGCGTTGCTCAGCGGTTGGTGCTGGGGGGCCCGGGCCATCATGGCATCCATTCGTAGTTTGAGTGAGTCGACTGCAGGGTCCGAGACAATGGAAGTGGCAGCATTGGCGGAGTCGATCTGGCGCTGGAGGGCCGCGGCCGATGGTACGACGGAGGCTTTACGGAGGGAGTCGCGCATAAGAGAGTCACGACGGAGGGAATCGCGGACAAGCCAGGCTGAGTCAGGGAGCAGCGTATCGGCCGCCTTTTTCGACGAATCCACAGCATGGGCTACAGAATCGGGAGAAGGGGGCTTAACCGGGGACTGGCCTAATGCCGCCAGGCAGACTGCGCAGCAGGTCACCACAAGTATAAGCAGCCTTTTGATCAACAACCGGGGGATTTCTCTTAAAATGCTTAAAACCCGAATTTATTGTATCAAATGAGACAAAATCAGGCTGTTATAGGGTGTTCCCTTACTCCTATGCTTTAGCCAGCGCTTCTTTAGGATACATGTCTTCCCTTAACTGCTTAACCCGGGCATCCTCGAGGTATTCGTCAAAGGACATCAGCCGGTCGATGATACCCGCAGGTGTTAATTCGATGACCCGGTTGGCTACGGTCTGCAGAAAGGTATGGTCATGGGAAGTCAGCAGTACAATGCCCTTGAAATTGCTCATACTTTCGTTGAAAGCCTGGATAGATTCCAGGTCGAGGTGGTTGGTCGGTTCGTCGAGGATGACCACATTGGGGTCCTGCAGCATCATGCGACTAAGCATGCAACGTACCTTTTCCCCTCCGGATAGCACATTGGTGTTTTTCAGTACTTCGTCGCCGCTGAAAAGCATCTTGCCCAGGAATCCACGCAGGAAAGGTTCATCCACGTCGGTGACGTGCGGCGGGACGAACTGGCGAAGCCAATCCATCAGATTAATATGTTGTCCCTCAAAGTATTGCGTATTATCATTGGGGAGATAAGCCTTGGTGACGGTGGTGCCCCACTCGAACTTGCCGCCATCGGCTGCCGCTTCCCCGTTGATGATGTCGAAAAAGCTGGTCAATGCCAGGTGATCCTTACTCACAAAAGCGATCTTGTCACCCTTGTTGACGCTAAAGGTAACTCCCGCGAACAGCGTCCGGCCGTCTTCAGCCTTTTTGGACAGCTTCTCTGTATTGAGGATCTGGTTGCCTACTTCACGCAGCTGTTTGAAGATAATGCCCGGATAGCGACGGTTGGAAGGCTCGATCTCCTCGATGGTCAGCTTTTCAAGGGCCTTTTTCCGGGAAGTAGCCTGTTTGGACTTGCTGGCGTTGGCCGAGAACCGGGCTATAAATTCCAGTAAGGCAGCCCGTTTATCCTCATTCTTCTTATTCTTATCGGAGAGCTGGCGGGCCATCAGCGTCGAAGATTCATACCAGAAAGTATAGTTACCGGTAAATATCTTGATCTTTTGGCGGTCCACATCGGCCACATGGGTGCAGACGGCGTCGAGGAAGTGACGATCGTGCGAAACAACGATCACGATATTTTCATATTCTGCCAGGAAGTTTTCGAGCCAGTTGATCGTCTCGACGTCCAGGTCATTGGTCGGTTCATCCAGGATCAGGATATCCGGATTTCCAAACAGGGCCTGTGCCAGCAGCACCCGCACTTTCAGCGCGCCATGCATCTCCTTCATCAGTGTCCCGTGCAGGGATTCTTTTACCCCCAGATCACTCAGCAGCGCAGCAGCATCGCTTTCAGCCGTATAGCCGCCCATCTCGCCAAATTCCCCTTCCAGTTCACCTGCGCGGATGCCATCCTCTTCTGTAAAATCGGCCTTGGCATAGATCACATCCCTTTCCTGCATGACTTTCCACATCTTCTGATGGCCCATCAGAACGGTATTGAGTACCGTGCTCTCGTCAAAAGCAAAGTGGTTCTGGTTGAGCACTGCCATGCGTTCGCCAGGCGTTATCTCCACGGTGCCTTTGGTGGGATCGATGTCCCCTGCCAGGATCTTTAAAAAGGTCGATTTCCCGGCCCCGTTGGCGCCGATGACGCCATAACAGTTTCCCTTGTTGAAAGTAAGATTGACTTCATCAAATAATACCCTTTTTCCAAAGGAAAGGGTCACATTGTTCGCTCTGATCATGCGGTATTTATAATAATTGGCCGCAAAGGTACGAAAAATGCCCCTATTTGCCGCTGCCCTATTTGTCGCTGGTCAGGCCGGCATGGCCATATTCAGCATTCAGCCGGGCGATATTGGTGATAGGGATCTCTTTGGGGCAGACGGCTTCGCAGGCGCCGGTGGAAGTGCAGCTGCCGAAGCCTTCCTTATCCATCTGGGCAATCATATCGACGACGCGGGTCTTACGCTCAGGACCACCCTGGGGCAAAAGCGTCAGGTGAGAGACTTTCGCGCACAGGAACAGCAGGGCGCTGCTATTTTTGCAGGCAGCCACACAGGCGCCGCAACCGATGCAGGCAGCAGCGGCGAAGGCGGTATCGGCCTTGTCCTTTTCGATGGGGATGGCATTGGCATCCACCGCATTACCGGTATTGACAGATATATACCCACCCGCCTGGATGATGCGGTCGAAAGCGCTGCGGTCTACGATCAGGTCTTTGATCACGGGAAAGGCATTTGCCCGCCAGGGCTCGACGACGATGGTATCGCCATCCTTGAAGGCGCGCATGTGCAGCTGGCAGGTGGTTGTCCCTTCCCACGGGCCATGCGGACGGCCATTGATATACATAGAACACATTCCGCAGATCCCTTCCCGGCAGTCATGGTCGAAGGCGATAGGCTCTTTGCCTTCATGTACAAGACGCTCGTTCAACACGTCGAACATCTCCAGGAAAGACATTTCAGAGGAAATATCGCTGACGGAATAAGTCTCGAAGCTGCCTTTGTCTTTCTTATTCTTTTGCCTCCAGACCTTGAGGGTGAGGTTCATCGTATAGTGTTCCATAAAATACTCTTAATGACTGCGTTTATTTTCAAATTATTTATAGCTTCTCTGGCTGGGATGAGCGACCTCGAATTCCAGTTGCTCCTTATGAAGTTCCCAGTTGCTGTCTCCCTTGTATTCCCATGCGGCAACGAAACTGAAGTTGGCGTCATCGCGTTTGGCCTCTCCATCCTCGGTCTGCATTTCTTCGCGGAAATGGCCCCCGCAGCTCTCCCGGCGCATCAGGGCATCCTGGCACATGAGTTCGCCCAATTCGATAAAATCGGCTACCCGTCCGGCCTTGTCCAGTTCGGGGTTGAATTCACCGATATCGCCGGTGATTCGCAGGTCACGCCAAAATTCAGCCTTGAGTGCCCTGATCTCGTCAATGGCCTCTTTCAGCCCGGCTTCATTCCGCGCCATCCCGCATTTATCCCACATGATCTTCCCCAGCCTCTTGTGAAAGCTTTCGGGGCTCTGCGTACCATTGATATTTTTCAGCTGTGAAAGCCTGTCCGATACGATCTTTTCAGCTGCTTCAAACGCCGCATGTGAGGTCGGGATAGGTGCAGTGCGGATCTCACCGGCCAGGTAGTTGCCGATGGTATAAGGAATGACGAAATAGCCGTCAGCCAGCCCCTGCATCAACGCCGAGGCGCCCAGCCTGTTGGCACCATGATCGCTGAAATTGGCCTCACCCAGCGCATAAAGGCCGGGCACGGTGGTCATCAGCTCGTAATCGACCCAAAGGCCGCCCATCGTATAGTGGACGGCAGGATAGATGCGCATGGGCGTTGTATAGGGGTCCTCTCCGGTGATCTTGGCGTACATGTCGAAGAGGTTGCCGTATTTTTCCTTGATGACTTCCGTCCCGTGGTGGCGGATCTCTTCGGCCGTTGGGTTCTCGATGCCGTGCTTGCGACATTCGGTCTTTCCATATCGTTCGATCGCCGACGCAAAATCAAGATATACCGCTTGTTTGGACGTGCCTACGCCATAGCCGGCATCACAACGCTCTTTTGCAGCCCTCGAGGCCACATCACGGGGGACCAGGTTACCGAAGGCCGGATATCTTCTTTCCAGGTAATAGTCTCTTTCTCCTTCAGGGATCTCACCCGGTTTGCGGGGATCGTTCTTTTGTTTGGGCACCCAGATACGACCGTCATTACGGAGGGATTCCGACATGAGGGTCAGCTTGGACTGGTGGTCGCCGGTGACGGGGATGCAGGTCGGGTGGATCTGGGTGAAACAGGGGTTGCCGAAATAGGCTCCTTGTTTATGGGCCTTCCAGGCGGCTGTGACATTGCTGCCCATGGCATTGGTGGAAAGATAGAACACGTTCCCATAACCTCCGCTGGCCAGCAGGACGGCATGACCGAAATGTCTTTCGAGCTCGCCGGTGATGAGGTTGCGGGCGATGATGCCGCGGGTCTTTCCATCGATGATCACGATCTCCAGCATTTCATGGCGGGTGAACATCTCGACATTGCCCAGTGCCACCTGTCTTTCCAGGGCCTGGTAGGCGCCGATCAGCAGCTGTTGACCCGTCTGTCCGGCGGCATAGAACGTACGCTGAACCTGCACTCCGCCGAATGACCGATTGCTCAGCAATCCGCCGTATTCCCGGGCAAAAGGAACGCCCTGGGCCACGCACTGGTCGATGATGCTGGCGCTGACGGCTGCCAGGCGGTATACATTGGATTCCCGGGAACGGTAGTCACCGCCCTTGATGGTATCATAGAACAGACGGAAAGTACTGTCCCCGTCATTCTGATAGTTCTTCGCTGCGTTGATCCCCCCCTGTGCGGCGATACTGTGCGCCCGGCGGGGAGAATCCTGAAAACAGAAGGCTTTTACTTTGTATCCTAGCTCACCGAGAGAAGCCGCCGCCGAAGCGCCGGCCAAACCGGTGCCTATAATGATCACTTCCAGGCTGCGTTTGTTGGCCGGGTTCACCAATTTTACATGGTCTTTATAGTCTTCCCATTTCTTATCTAAGGTGCCGTCGGGGATGTTTGACTTGAACATGACTGGAAATTATTGTTGGTTCTGACGTTTAAAGATAGATGCTATTGCACCCAGTTCAAATACATGGATATCGGCATCATGGCGAATGCCAGCGGCACGATGATGGAAAATCCGATGCCGACGCC
>PMUF01000486.1:7258-10563 GCA_003167015.1 Chitinophagaceae bacterium
CCACCGGGAAGGGACCCAGAAATTCTTTAAATGAACGACCAGGAAGAAGAGGACGAAGGTGCCCAGCCAGCCCATATAACGGGAATACCATTTGCTGCCCTTGTTGCCCATGGGAATCTGGTAGCCGATGCTGCGCTTGCGGCGATTCTGTAGTTCGAGTACATAGGCCTGGACGATATGAAGGATAATGACCGCAAACAACCCGATCTCCAGTATCCTCATTACGACGGTCGATCCCATAAATTTGGCGGCTAAATTGAACATCTGGCCCCCGTCCATCGCCCAGATACAGGCATTGAGACCGACATGCACGACCAGGAAGAGGATCAGGAAAACGCCGGTAAGACCCATGACGAATTTCTTGCCTACGGAAGAAGTAAAGAGTTCAGACCATTTCATAACTGTACCTTCTGAGTGATTGAGGATGAATCAACTTCGGGGCCTTTGCAAGCCAACCGCGCAAATTTAGTACAGGAATGGTTGCAAAATTGTTTTCATTTACTTTTTTTGTAGGCAACAGGACAGTACACCCATAAATCCCCGTTGTTTAGTATCTTAGCCGCCAAATTCCCCGGTAGCCGAGGGCAGCGAAGGCTAGAAGTTCGGAGGCGGATTCCGGGACCAAACAAGAAAACACAATGAAGCAAGAAGACGATTTTGAAGCGAACCTGGCAGGAGATGAAGGACAAAGTGAGGAGAGCAAGAGCGGTTGGTTCAGACGCATCAAAAAAGGTATTCTGACCAGCACGGCGGAAAAAAAGGAGACGCCCGAAGGTCTCTGGACGAAATGCCCGAACTGCAACTACATTTGTACGGTAACGGAGCTGCGGGAAAACCTGTTCGTATGCCCTAAATGCACCCATCATCACCGGATCGGCAGCTCCGAATATTTCGAGATCCTGTTCAACGACAATCAATACGACATCCTGTACGAAAATATCCGGTCGAAGGACTTTCTGCACTTCACGGATCTGAAATCTTATCAGAAAAGGCTGGACGAGACCTGGTCCAAAACGGACATCACCGATTCGATCAGGATAGCTGCGGGGGACGTAAAAGAAAACAAGCTGGTCGTCGGCTGTATGGACTTCGAATTCATCGGCGGTTCCCTGGGCAGTGTGATGGGCGAACGGATTTCCCGGGCAGTGGATTATTGCCTGCAACACCGGAGCCCGTTTATGATCATCTGCAAATCCGGGGGCGCCAGGATGATGGAGAGCGCCTTTTCCCTGATGCAGATGGCCAAAGTGTCGGGCAAATTGTCCCAGCTGACGGATGCCAGGCTACCCTTTATTTCCCTGTTGACAGACCCTTCCTTCGGCGGCGTGTCCGCGTCTTTCGGGATGCTGGGCGATCTCAATATAGCGGAGCCCGGCGCACTGATAGGCTTTGCAGGCCCGCGCGTCATCAAGGAGACGATCAAAAAAGACCTGCCGGAAGGCTTTCAGCGCAGCGAGTTTCTGCTGGAACACGGCTTTCTCGACTTTATTGTGAGCCGCAAAGAGCTAAAAGACAAGATAGCTACTTTATTAACGTTATTCAAGGGGTAGCACCGATGAGTGAAGAACGAGAGATACGCAACAGGTCAGCCTATCACGACTATTTCATCGAAGACAAATACGATGCGGGGATGGTATTGGTGGGCACCGAAGTAAAGTCGATCCGGGACGGAAAAGTGAATTTTGTGGACAGTTTCTGCGTTTTCTTCCAGGGAGAGCTATGGGTCAGGAACATGCATATCGCCGAATATCGTTTCGGCACTACCAATAATCATCTGGCCGTCCACGATCGCAAACTGCTGCTGACCAAAAAGGAGCTGCGCAAACTGGAAAGCAAATTGAAGGACAAGGGATATACGATCGTACCGCTGCGGATCTTCTTCAGTGAAAAAGGGCTCGCCAAAATGGAGATCGGCCTGGGCAAGGGCAAGAAAGTATACGACAAACGCGAGACGATCAAGGAACGGGATACCCAGAAAGAAATCAAACGCGCCTTAAACCGGCATTGAAATTGCCAGATGTAAAGTGCAAATGCTGAAAACATTATATATCTGCATTTTTTTCGCTTCACCTCTGCTCCTCCGGGCCCAGACTGTCGTCTCCGGTTCCTGGTTTGGCCGTGCAGACGTGGAATTGGCCGGCATCCACAATAACTACCTGACCGAACTGGTGATCAAACAAAAGGGTACCCGGGTAGAAGGCATCTTCGGCTACTACTTCCGCGACAAATATGAGAGCTTTTTCATCCACGGCCGTTACGATCCCAAGACCCGGGAGATCACGATACTGAATATCCCGGTGATCTATTTCAATTCCAACTCCACCGTCAACAGCATCGACTGCATCACCAATTTCCGCGGTACCCTTCTCCATTCCAGGGTCTCCACTTCGCTCACGGGCTATTTTTACCACGATGAGAAATACAAATACCTGTGCCCTGATCTTAAAGTCAGCTATACGTTGGACCGCAGCGATCATGAGCAGGACAGCGCCCTGACTGTAGTCGCGTCTGCCACAAAAATCTGGAAGCCGCTGGCTGATGACGTGGTAGTCGATGAGGTGAAGGCGCCGGCCCCACCCCGCCCCGATAGTGTGAAAGCCCCGGCCCTGTTGCAGCCCGATTCCGCAGCCATGGCGGCCGCAACGGTCCCGACAACCCCTGTCATCCCGGAAGTTACACCTGCCGAAGCGGCGGAGCAGAAAAAGACGGCAGACAGTCTGAAAATCGTCGAATCTTTCAGCCGGCGGAAGGCCGTCCTGAACAGAGAGCTGCTGGTGGAATCCGACTCGGTACGGCTCAGCTTTTACGATAATGGGGAGATCGATGGGGACAGTATTTCTGTTTTTGTCAATAACCAACTGGTGTTGAGCCACCAGGGCCTGGAGGCCAGGGCCTTTAATATATACCTGCACCTCGATAGTACCCGCGAGTTGAATGAGGTCAGCATGTTTGCGGAAAATCTCGGCAAACTGCCGCCCAATACAGCCCTCATGGTGGTGACGGATGGAAAGAACCGGTACGAGGTATTCCTCAGCAGCAGCCTCACGGAAAATGCGACCGTCGAGCTGAGACGGAAACGCGATTGAGCCCCTCAGGAGCCACATTATTCCGTCCTTATACTTTTTACCGGATTGGCCACCGCCGCCCTGATCGCCTGCGTACTGACCGTCACCAGCGTGATCCCAATCGCAGCCAGTGTTGAGAACAGGAATACATCTACACCAATACTGATCCGGTAATCATATTGCTGCAGCCAGCCCTGTAAAAAGTATAACGCGATAGGTGACGCGATCAGACAGCTGATA
>PMUF01000638.1 GCA_003167015.1 Chitinophagaceae bacterium
CAATTCATCGGCGATATGGAAAGACCCGATGTCGACAAGATCAGCGGACTCAGCCCCGTCATCTCCATCGAACAGAAGACGACAAATAAGAATCCCCGGAGTACCGTCGGCACTGTCACCGAGATCTATGATTTTCTTCGCCTCCTCTACGCCCGTATCGGCGAGGCTCATTCTTACAATACCGGTAAGAAGATGGTTAAATTCAGCGAAGAAGAGATCGTCGACAACGTATTTAAGAAATTCAAAAACAAAAAGATTTCCGTTCTCGCTCCCCTCGTCCGCGGCCGCAAAGGCCATTATCGTGAGTTGTTCGAGGACATCCGCAAGAAAGGCTACCTTAAAGTCCGCGTCGACGGAGAAGTAAAAGACCTCGTACCTAAAATGCAGGTCGATCGCTATAAGATCCATGATATCGAAGTGGTCATCGACCGCCTCGCCGTTACGGAAGACATGAAGGTACGACTGGGCCAGAGCGTACAGAAGGCCCTCCAGATGGGGAAAGACCTGATGTTCGTCCTGCTCAACGACGACAACCGCCTCCTGCAGTACAGCCGCCAGCTGATGTGCGAAGAGACCGGCATCAGCTATGAAGAACCCTCGCCCAATAGCTTTTCTTTCAATTCCCCCTATGGCGCCTGCCCCACCTGTAAAGGTTTAGGCGCCGTCTATCGCATCAGTATGGACGCTATCATCCCCGATCCTTCGAAGAGTATCAGCGAAGGCGGCATCGTCCCGCTGGGCGAAGAACGGGAGGCTTACATGTTCAAACAGGTCCAGCAGATCGCTAAAAAAAATAAGTTCAGCCTGGAAGTGCCTATCGAAAAGATGCCCAAAAAAGCACTTAACCTGGTGTTGTATGGCAACGAGACCGGTGAGACGAATACGGAAATCGATTTCGAAGCAGATGCTCCTCCCACCGGGCAGATCTACGCCACAGAATATGAAGGACTGATCAATGCCCTCAAACGCTGGTTCGCCGGCGGCACCTCCGATTCCCTCCGGGAATGGGTCGAACAGTTCATGGAGCTGACCACCTGCGAGACCTGCGGCGGCGCCCGTCTCCGGAAAGAAAGCCTCTGGTTCAGGGTGGGAGAGAAGAACATTGCGGAGTTGAGCTCAATGAATCTCAACAAGCTGGCCGACTGGTTTGCTGATGTGGAGAAGAAACTCAGCAAAAAACAAAATACTATCGCCAAAGATGTGCTGAAGGAGATCCGTGAACGCCTCCAGTTCCTGCTGGATGTCGGGCTCACTTACCTCACCCTCGACCGCGCATCCCGCACCCTCAGCGGCGGCGAGTCACAACGTATCCGCCTCGCTACCCAGATCGGCTCGCAGCTGCAGGGCATCACCTATATCCTCGATGAGCCCAGCATCGGGCTGCACCAACGGGACAACCACCGCCTCATCGTGGCCCTCAAAAATCTCCGCGATATAGGTAACAGTGTACTCGTCGTGGAACATGACAAAGACATTATGCTGGCTGCGGACTATCTCATCGATATCGGCCCCAAAGCGGGTTTCCACGGCGGCAGGATCGTCGCCCAGGGCCGCCCGTCCGCCTTACTCAAACTGGATACCCTTACCTCCGCCTATCTCAACGGTCATCGCAAAATTGACATACCCGAAGAAAGACGGAAAGGCAACGGTAAATTTCTCGAGCTCAAAGGCGCCAAAGGCAACAACCTCAAAAATGTCGACGCTAAGTTCCCCCTGGGCAAACTCATTGTCGTCACCGGCGTCAGCGGCAGCGGAAAATCCACCCTCATCAACGAGACGCTTTATCCTATCCTCAGTAAGCATGCCTACGGCTCTCGCATGACCCCGTTGGAATATAAGAGCATCAAGGGACTGGAAAATGTCGATAAGGTCATCGAGATCGATCAATCACCCATCGGTCGCACCCCCCGCAGCAACCCCGCCACCTACTGCGGGTTCTTTACCGATATCCGCACCCTTTTCGCTTCGGTACCGGAGGCAAAGATCCGTGGCTATAATGCCGGCCGCTTCTCCTTTAATGTCAAAAGCGGCCGCTGCGATGTCTGCGAAGGCGGCGGGATGCGCGTCATCGAAATGAATTTCCTGCCCGACGTGTATGTTCATTGCGAAAAATGCAATGGCAAACGCTATAATCGCGAGACCCTCGAGATCCGGTATAAAGGCAAATCCATCAGCGACGTGCTCGACATGACCGTAGACGAAGCCGTGGAATTCTTCCAGAACGTCCCCTATCTGTACCGGAAAATTAAGGTGCTGCAGGAAGTGGGATTGGGGTATATCACCCTGGGCCAATCTGCCGTTACGCTCAGCGGTGGCGAAGCCCAGCGCGTCAAACTGGGTACCGAGCTCGGCAAAAAAGACACCGGCAAGACTTTTTATATCCTCGACGAACCGACTACAGGCCTGCACTTCGAAGACATCCGCCACCTGCTGGATGTCCTCAACAAACTGGCCGACAGGGGTAATACTGTCCTGGTAATCGAACATAATCTCGACGTCATCAAAGTGGCAGACCATATCATTGACCTCGGCCCCGAAGGCGGCGACGGCGGCGGCAGGATACTCTTCGAGGGTGTCCCCGAAGACCTGGTGAAAAACAAAGAGAGCTTCACGGCAAAATTTCTAAAAGACGAATTGAAAAGCTAAACCCCGCACCCGTATGCAACGAATCATCATTGATATGGACGAAGTCATCGCCGACCCGATGGGCGAAATGATCGAATGGTATCATGCGACACATGGCGGTGAAGTCGATTGGGATAAAATGCTCGTAGGCTCCTGGATAAAGGGCTTTCCCGAAGAACACCAGGACATGATCCTCGAAAGGCTCAAGGGACCCGGCTTCTTTCGCCACCTTCCCGTCATGGAAGACAGCATAGACGTTTTGCGGGAACTCAACGATCGCTACGAAGTATTCATCGTTTCCGCCGCGATGGAATTCCCCAATTCACTCAAAGACAAACTGGAATGGCTGATGGATCATTTCCCCTTCCTGACCTGGCGGCAGGTGACCTTCTGCGGTAGTAAAGACCTCATCTGCGGCGAATATATGATCGACGATCATGTAAAGAACCTGAAAGGGTTCAAAGGCAAGCCCTATATCTTCACCGCTGCCCATAATCTCGAGATCACCGGCTACGACCGGATCAATAACTGGAAAGAAGCCGCCGAAATCTTCCTGAAATAAAAAAAGCCGGCAACTTTTCAGTGCCGGCCAATATACCAATAAGCGGTAGCAGGGAGTGATTAATAAAATCTTTGTTAGAAAGGGTACCTAGAATAGGGAACGGATCAGGTTTTACTTAACCTCGGATATTCGGATTTTACCAATTTCCCTGCTTGCTTATTGGTTGTAAGTTGGGAAACATTAGCGTACCGTCACCTGTCCATTCTCGATTCGCTCATCATCCGTGAACACTTCGAACAGGAAATTACCTTCGGTTATATTGGTCAGGACTGTGGTTTCCCGGTTGCGGATATTGGTCTGGCTCACCAGCCTGCCATCCATATCGAACAGGAATAACTGATACACCTTTCCGTCTTCGCCGGTGGCGGAAAAGAATAATACCTGCTGCCGGGCATCGGGATACAGCCGGACCTTGATTTTTTTGCTACTTTGGGCTTTAGTGACCTGGATACAATGTATAGTATCGGGGCCCGCACAGGAGAGAGGGTCATGGCCGTCGGTAGGAGTGACTCCCACCGCAGCACTGGCGGAAAAATGCACGAACAGGGCGAGGCTTAACGCCGTCAGACAACCCTTTAGATTCGTGGACAGGGTAGTTTTCGTAAGGGGTACAGTTTTCATCATAGTTTCATATTGATTTTTAAAATCAATAAAAAAAATTAGGGTACGGATCAACAACTAAAACAAAACAACAGATCAAAAAAGGTATACGATCAACAACGTTCTTTAGAATCTTAACAACGGGCAGTGCGTGGAATTCCTCCAGCGCTCGGACCTGCCGCCACTCAGGCGGATCCCTAACTTGATACCCATCGTGAAATAGGCGTCATTGTTCGACGAAGTCCCTCTCTTGTCGCCCGGCTCATAGCTCGGCGTATTATACCCTTGGGCAGCTTTATTGCTGACGGCTACGGCAACGGCTGCCTGCGCAGGCGAAAGATGCTGGTAGAACAAATTAGGGTCGATATACGTCGTGCTGACGTCATCCAGATAATCCGTGAATAATTTGCGATAGATGATCTCAAAACCAATATTCACGTTGTCGCTGAGAAAATATTTGATACCTGCGCCCATCGGGATATTCAGCTGGGTCAGCGAATATTCTTTTCTGCCGGCAATCCACCCTTCACCTTCCGTGTGCAAAGGCCTCAGGTCCACCCAGTAGGTATCACCGTTCTGGTTCGTCAGACTGCCCTGCGGATTGAAGTGGAAAAAGCCAAGACCTATAACGCCATAAGGACGCAGCCTGCCGGTAACATCTTCGGGATCATCTTCGAGAAAGACAGTGGGATAAACTTCTGCCATGGCAGTTCCTTCCAGGATAGCCGAACGGAAATCGAGATTGCGGTTAAAACGGGAATCTTCATCACCGCCCTTTTCTTTGATATCGGCATCGAAGGCTTCTACAGTACCATAGTTACCGGAAAACCTGAACCCCAGCCACGGAGCCGGAAACACGTCAAAGTAGGCTCCAAAAAAGAGCTTGGTAGTGTTGAAGTTATAGTCTTTAATGAAAGTAGTGCCTTTCCCTGCATGACCGCCCAGGTCGGTTAAGGCTACAATCGGTCCTGTAGTAAACCCGAATTCCGTGGTGTTCTTTTCGTCTTCCTGACTAAAAGAGGGGGAATACGCACATAGGGTAATGGTTACTAAGAACAAACACTTCCATAGCAAGGAGTGTACACGCTGTTTCATTGATATTAGATTTAGTTTTCCGATGGTTTGGATTCCTTACTTCAGCTGAACTGAAAAAGGGGTCTCATAGAAGAAACGCAAAAAGGAACGTTAATTGTGTACGGGAAGATAACTATTTTATCCACAGAAGGCAACCGAAATCAATTTCGCTTAAGCCTCAACGAATAACAACATTTCGACATGGTCTATTCCATCTTCGGGATAAATGTCTCCCTTTTGGACAAATCCAAAAGAGGAATAGAATTCCCTTAAATGATATTGCGCACCGATTCGGATATCTTTCCTGCCATATAAATTGTATACAGTCTCAATGCTTTGCTGCACCAGCTCCCGGCCGACTCCCTGTCCCCTTGCGGATGGGGAACTTACGATCCTCCCTATGGAAAATTCCGTATAGGAAATCCCCGATGGTACGATACGTGAATACCCCAGTAGTTGGTCGCCCTGCCAACCCAATAAATGATGGCAATGATAATCCTTGTTATCCATGTCGAGATACACACACTGTTGCTCCACCACAAATACTTCACTGCGTAGCCGCAGTATCTTATATAACTCCTCCGGTGTTAACTCCCCGAATTTTTTGCAGACCCAATTTATCATGATGTGTATTATTTCAATATCC
>PMUF01000024.1 GCA_003167015.1 Chitinophagaceae bacterium
GAAGTATAGGCAAATTTATCCAGTACATAATCCAGCACGTCGGCGATGCCCGTTTTGGTGGGTGACTGACCGTATTGCAGGCGGAGGGGGGCGGTAGGTTTGAGAACGGCAGATTGATGTAGGGCACCAGAGGTTTTGAGAACGGCATAAGGGGTGAGAGACTGGGTGTTTGCATGAGTCAGGCGATGGCGGTTTTCCAGCCCGGCGCAGATCTCCATGAGGTGGCGTGGTGAACGCAGGTCGTTTTTGATCCGGGCGCCGTCGGGGCGGATATTAGTGGTGACCACATGCATGTGGGGGTGGCCGGCATCGAGGTGCCGGTAGACAAGAGCGGGCTGCTCGGAAAAGTCGATCTTCTGCATGAACTCCAAAGCTATCTGGCGCATCGTCTTGTCCGTGAGCTGATCGTCGGGATGGAAGTTCAGGGAAAGATGAACGGTTTTGGCCTGGCTGCGTTCGTTGAGCACCATCTGATGCCTCAATCGTTCGAGCTTGGTATCGAACGTCAGCTGATCATCTTCCTGCCAGTAATTGAAGGCGCCCAGGAACCGGGCCTGCTGCTGTTCAAGCTTCTGCTCGTTGTACAGGAGCGTCTGGCGGACATCTTTTGAGGGTTCACTCATTGCAACCATTTTTCAGCTATTTTAGCGGTGAGTGATTTTATTTCTCTGATCTCAAGAAGGACGGAGACGCCGGACCCTTCTGCCTGTGCTGCGAGCTGGTCCAGCCGGTTTTTAAGTCCGATCATCGTTTGGAGGAGCTCATCCTGGGATTGATTGCGGACTTTGACCGTGACGGGTTTTTTGGTGAGGACCTTTTTGACGTATTCGGTGAGGCTTCGGCAGGTGGAGTTTTCGCATTGGCGGTAGACCTCTTTGAATTCTTCTTCCGTCAGGCGGACGGAAACGAAGCGTTTGGCCTGTTTTTCACTGTTCATCTTATAGAATAGGTTTAATGAAAATTATTTATAAAAGTTTACCCTTATACGAGCTTTTAGATAACCAAAATAGCGAAAGGTTTAATAAAAAAAGGTATACTAACCGGTTAACTATCCAATTTCTAACCCATTAAGGGACTTGCTTTTCCCATTCGTCATATTTCCGGCCTATGAGTGCGGGGGTTCATTAATTTCATTGCCATTTTATCAGCTATCCGGCGGCCGATGGTCCATCGGATCATTAACTTTAAACCAAGCACAGTTCCATTATGAGAAATTTTTTTACAGTCCTGATGCTCGTTACAGGATTGACGCCGGCAGCGATTGCACAGCAAAAACCTAGTAATCCCACCCCCTCCGGGGGTAACACGGCCGGAGCAGCCGGTCAGCGACCTGGCGGAGCGGCGGCTGCGAAGCAGGAGCCGAAGCCTTACAAAGAGGTCATTACGGAGAAGGCGATCAGCCATCCCGGTCTATTCACGGTACATAAAGTAGAAGACAAGTGGTATTTTGAGATCCCGGACTCTATTTTCGACCGGGATATCCTGGTCAGTACGCGTTATGACAGGACGTCGCCGGGCGGCAATTACGGGGGCGAACAGGTTAGCCAGGAGGCAATCCGCTGGGAAAAAGGCCCGGCACACACGGTTTTCCTGAATGTTTTGACCATTGTGAATGTGGCATCGGACTCCAGCCAGCCTATCGCCCTGGCGGTAAGAAATTCCAATATGAACCCGATAGCCGCCGCCTTCGATGTGCGGGCATACGGCAAGAGCGCCGACAGCAGCAGTGGGACGGTGGTCATCGAGGTGACGGATTTCTTCAAAGGGGACAACCAGCCGGTCAGCCTGACGCCTGCCATTAAAAGGCGTTTTAACCTAACGGCGTTGTCACCCGAGCGGTCCTATATCGAAAGCATCCACACTTACCCCATCAATACGGAAATAAAGACGGTGAAGACTTTTACGGTCAATCCTGCCCCTGCGGCGCCTTCTGCCGGGGGGAGAGCGCCGGTCGGGATGCTGCCAGCCGGTGAAGAAACGGGGGCGGTGACGGTAGAACTGAATAATTCGTTCCTGCTGCTGCCGAAGACCCCGATGCGTAAAAGAACATTCGACCGCCGGGTCGGTTTCTTTACCAGTGAGTACACGGTCTATGGAGATGACCAGCAGCGGGTCGAAGAGGATGAATTCATCCATCACTGGCGGCTGGAACCCAAAGACGAAGACATAGAAAAATATAAGATGGGCGAATTGGTCGAACCTAAAAAGCCGATTGTCATCTATATCGATCCGGCTACGCCCAAACAGTGGCGTCCCTTCCTGATTGCGGGCATCAATGACTGGCAGCCCGCCTTCGAAAAAGCTGGGTTCAAGAATGCCATTATAGGCAAGGAATGGCCGGAGAACGACCCGACGATGAGCCTCGAAGACGCGCGGTTCTCTGTGATCCGGTACTTCGCCAGCGATATCGAGAATGCCTATGGTCCGAATGTCGCGGACCCGCGGAGCGGGGAGATCCTGGAAACGCATATCGGGTGGTATCATAATGTGATGAAGCTGGTTCATGACTGGTATATGATACAGACTGCGGCGGTCGACCCCCGCGCCCGGAGAATGAAGTTCGATGATGCGTTGATGGGAGACCTGATCCGGTTCGTGTCCTCTCATGAGGTCGGGCATACCCTGGGCCTGCGCCACAACATGGGCAGCAGCAGCAAGACGCCGGTGGAAAAACTGCGCGATAAGGCCTGGGTAGAGGCCAATGGCCATACGGCGTCGATCATGGACTATGCGAGGTTCA
>PMUF01000238.1 GCA_003167015.1 Chitinophagaceae bacterium
GAAATCCGCCTTCCGGCTGAGCGGTGACGCGGCGGCATGGATGACGGCGTGTGACGGGAAGGTGTCATTTCCGGCGGGCGGTGGCATTGTGGCCACGGGCGAACTGATCAATGGGGCAGGTTTCGGGGTGTTCGACAATTCCGAAACGGTGCTGGCGATAGCCGTTCCGGGCTGCAGTGAATACACGCGCAAGCAGACCGATGAGCTGACCGACTGGGTGAAACGTCCGCAGATCGGGATGCAGGGGTTGGTGTATATCAAGTATAATGCAGACGGTACGTTGAAGAGTTCCGTCGACAAATTCTATGCTGAGGAGAAGTTGACCGCCATAGCCGGAGCAGCCGGGGCGAAGCCGGGTGACCTGGTGCTCGTACTGGCCGGCAGAGAAGAGCGGACGCGCAAGGCGATGAGCGAGCTGAGGCTGGAGATGGGCAAGCGATTGGGGTTTCGGAAAGAAGATGAGTTCAAACTGCTTTGGGTGATAGATTTCCCCTTGTTCGAGTATGCGGAAGGGGATAACCGGTGGGTAGCCCGTCATCATCCTTTCACTTCACCGAGTCCTATCCACACTGAGGTGATGATCAATAACAGCCCGGTGATCGAAAACCCGGAGAAATACCTGGAGCATCCTTACAATGATATCAAGGCGAATGCATACGATCTGGTGTTGAACGGAAATGAGCTCGGCGGGGGGTCCATCCGGATCTACCAGCGGGAGCTGCAGGAAAAGATGTTTGCCGCGCTGGGCATGAGCCCGGAGGAGGCTTTGCATAAATTCGGCTTTCTTTTGGGTGCTTTCGAATACGGGGCTCCGCCGCATGGCGGCCTTGCGTTCGGGCTGGACCGGATGGTCGCGATTTTGGGTGGCAGCGAAAGCATCCGGGACTTTATTGCCTTTCCAAAGAACAATAGCGGCCGGGACGTCATGCTGGATGCGCCAAGTACGATCGACGAACGGCAACTGGAAGAATTGGCGATACAACTGACCAATGTGGGGGGTGTATTATGAGAACGACTTTGAAAGTAGCCACGATCCTGACCTGGTTCAATCTCATCTTCTGGGGATTCATCACTGGTCTCCTGCTGTTGGGGACTTTGTCGGCCATGTTCCTACCCGGGTTGGCACTCGCCTTTCTCATCAGCGCGATTCCGCTCAACGGTTATGCCGGGTTGAAGCTGCAGAAGAGTATCCGTTATCCTAACATTCAGTTGAGCCATCAGACGCCGATGGGGATCCGCTTTGTAGGATTTATCGCGCTCTTCGTCGGGGTGAATCTGATCGGGGAAGGCTTTGCCCTGATCAAGGATGCCAGGGCGTTCCTGGATTTCCTGAAGGATTTTTATACGAAGCAGGCGCCCGATATTGCGAAGATGCCCGCGTTCAAATCCATGGGTGTCGCCGATGTACGCTCGGCGGGTGTCATCTGCCTGATCCTGGGGCTTTGCCTGGCTGTCAATGTCGTGTTGAACCTGCGGTTGCTGCGCTGGTATCTTCTCCTCAGGAAGAACGATGCGTCGTAGGGCGACGTATTTTCCATACAGCGATGGCTGCGATGAGCAGCAGGAAGCCGCCGATAATGAACAGGAGTCGTTCTACAGGACCGGCAATCTTTGCCTTTCCCATCTTAATATTATCCTTGCAATCGGCGATGTAGTCATAAATGCCGGGATAATGGTCATTCAACTGCCGTACTTTTTCGAATTCCTGAAGGGCTGCCCGATACTGCTGCTGTTCGTAGTAACCGAGTGCCCGGGCAAAAATTCCGGTGGCATGACCCGGTGTGAGGGTGATCCCGGCGCTGTCGAGGTATTCGTCCAGGATGGTGACGGGCACCGCGAAATTGAAGCCGGCGGCCAGTCCCCCGGTGTTCTCGATACTGCCGAAGGTAGTCAATCCGATCACCTGACCTTTATCATTGCAGACGGGGCCGCCACTGCTGCCGTGGTTGATATTGGCGTCCATCTGGATCAACGGCCAGCCGTCCACTGAATTTTTGATGGCGCTGACGATACCGGTGGTCAGAGTAGGCTCGATGGCTGATTCGGCAGATACAAAGTCATTATTGGTAACAGGGCTCGGATAGCCGTATACGAAGAGTTGCTGGCCTACGCGAGGCAAGGCGGGAGGGGCCAGGGACAGCATGGGCATTTCGGCCGTGGTGGCGATCTTCAGGATGGCCACGTCCTTACCCGGCATGGGTTGGCCTTTCAGAATGATGTCCGCGGGTTTTTTGACCGTATCGGAAAGCTGATCACCGTTGTCGATGCGGTAGACGACATAGATATTCGTTTTCAGGTCATAGAGGATCATGGAGAACAGGCGGGAATAGACGGACGCATAGGTATCGTAGAGCAGGTTGCGCTGCTGTTGGGTGAATTTAGCGGCCCAGGAGGTCTCCAGTGCGGCGATACTGGCCTCTGTGATCTGGCGGAAGGCCGTGAGGATAAACTGGCGGCGGATGAAGGCATCGTCACGTTCGATGAGATGGCAGTTGGTGGCGACATAGCCATCCCCGGTAATAAAGAAGCCGGTGCCGCTGGCAGTGATCTGCTCGGGCTGCTTGATATAGTCGAAAGTGGTCTGGAAGAAGCGGGCGGGGCGGTTATTCATTTCCCGAAGGACGATGTCGAGCTTTTGTCCCGGCATGACGCCGCCGCCATGGTCCAGCTTTTGAATGGAGTCGAGCAGGCTATTGAAGGCCTTTTCATCCATTTTCATGCTGTTGACATATACGTTGGCAGTGTATTCAGTACGGACCATGACGATGCCGGGGCGGTTAAGGGCATAATTGCTGACGCCTGAAAGCCGGAAGTCCTTAGCGCCGG
>PMUF01000322.1 GCA_003167015.1 Chitinophagaceae bacterium
GAAAAAATAATATCCTTTGTTCTTCAACAGACCGTCGATGCGTGCCCGTTCATTCTTGATAACATCCAGATCGAAACCGTCGCCTTTCTTCAGCAGGGTTCCATGCTGCAAGGAGTCGATGCGCTGGCTGAGATCGTCAGAATCCGGCGGATAAGTGACATTGCGAATGGTATACCGGTTGCCGATCTGCGCCGTATAAACAGCCGTCAGGTGCTTGTCCTTTACAGGAGTCGTGCTAAGGACGGTGTCCCCGAAATAACCTTTGTTTTCCAGGTGGTTCTGAAGGATCTCCCTGTTCTTCTCGATCACCTTCGGAGTAGCCAGTACGGGTGGTTCGCCCACCTTATATTTCAGCCAGTGCTTGAAGCCTTTCTTCTTTTTAGACGTACCCGCAATATTATAGATCCATAGCTTGACCCGGATACCCAATATCTTGCCATTGAGATTAGGCCGCAACAGCTGGGCCAGGTCAGTCTTTAATTCCTTCGTCCTGCGATGCGACAAGGGTACGGAAGATTGAATATTGACGACATTCGCAGTGTATAACGTCTGCCCCGCCGCAAGGTGCCTGGACTCATGGCAGGCTGCCCCCAGCAGCACCAGGCCAAGGACGCTCAATTGCCGGATTAACGATACCAGACGATGACTCACGGCTATGCTCATGGATTTGAAGAGGTCGGACTGACCGGTTTAATTGTTGTTCTTTCTATCAATTTTGTTTCCTCAGAGCGATGAAACAACTCCTTCAGGGAATTGTAATCAAGCGTCAGGATAAAGCTGAGGCCCGTCTCCACCACCTGGCCTTCCACTACTTCATCGTACTGGTTCTGGCGATAGGCCCTCAGCCTGTAACGGCCGTCCTTCGACAGCTTGTAATCCACNNTCGAAGTTGCTGCCGACACTCACCTCGATCCGCTCGTTGAATAGCTTTTTGGAGACGGCGATATCCAGTTGGGTATAATCGATCTCGTTACCCGTGCTGTAGTCCTGCACATTGTTGAGATCGAAATGGATGTTCACTCCCTTGATCAGGCTGCCGGCCAATTGATTCATCTGGTTGGTCAGGATCTGGCTGGCGCTCTGGAAAGCCAAATTGCCGACGGCGGAGCCGCCGCCGCCCCCGCCCTCAGCCACGCTCTCCAGCGGATCTTCCCCGACGAACTGGTTCAACAGCAGCAACGCAAACACCTGCATGTTCATTACAGATTCCTCACCGCGTATCGCCTGCAGCCGCTGGTCGACATCCGGCCAGAGCGTCAGGATATCCGGTGGCAGGGATATATCGAAGGTAATGGTGGGCTTCAACAGCTCGCCTGACATCTTCAACGTCACATAAAAGGGCAATGCCTCCCTGAATTTATTCTGATCCGTCGCGGGTAGGCTCGCGATTTCATTTTGAACCAGGTTAAAGGAGGGAGTGACCGCGGTATAGATGGCCGTCAGGTCCAGCGTAGCAGTCAGCGGGTCTCCGGTCCAGGTGATCACGCTGCCCCGCTGAATGGCGAATGCCCGTTTCAATACGCTGAACGACAGATTATAGCTCCCGCTCGACACTTCGTAAGAGCCCGTCAGCGTTGTCTTGCCGCTCTTATCCATGCCGAAGGCCAGTGTACTCCGGCCCCTTGCCGTCAGCACATCGCCCGACCGCGGATCGATCACTATGGTAAAGACGGCATTGCTGTCGGTCTGCACGCTCAGGCTGACGTCCGCGCCGGTAATGGTCGATTGCCGCGCCTTGGCGAGCACCGCCGCCTTGTCGACCAGCGTATCGGTAGGGTTGTTGTGATCCACGAACCGGATGACGCCCTCCCGTCCCACAACCTCGGGATCGCTGCCGGGGAGCACGAAATAAAAATTGGTCTTCTTATTGACCTTCACGTCGCCATCAACTTTCGGACTGTTGAGATCCCCTTCGAGGTTGATCGCAGCATCCAGGTTGAGACTGCCGTAAAACTCCCGGGTGTTCTCTTCCGGTGCATTGACCAGCCGGAAATTGGTGGCGTTGACTGAGATATCGAATTTGTAATCCCGGTAGTCATGGGTGTAGACATTGCCGTCGATGACCAGCTTGTTACCGGCAGAATCCTCCAGGGCGAATTGACTGAAGTTGAACCCATCTTCGTCAAATCCAATATTGTCTTTCGACAGCTTTAATGGCTCACCTGAGACCACGGGGGTTATCATACTGCTGTCAAAATGCAGGTTACCCTTCAGCAGCGGCTTATCCAGCGTGCCGGTGATCGCCAGGTTACCTTTCAGGTACCCCTTCATGCTTTCTATATTATCCTTCGCCAAATGGTTGAAAGCGGCAAGGTTGAGCTGCCCCAGGTTCAGCTGCAAATTCATCCGACCCGAACCGGTATAATAGTCCCCTTTCACCTTGATGTCATTGCTGTTCCCTTCGAGTGAAATATCGGCAGCCAATGCGCTGTCTTTTTCATTGTTGATCTTCACCGCAAGGTCGCCCAGCGTATCGGTCTGATAGGACAGCTTGCGGATCTGCAGATCGGAGGTGAACGCCGGATGGGTCATCACATTCTTTATCTCCGCCGTTCCATTGATGGTGCCGTCCACCAGCAACGAGTCCTGGTCCGCAAACCTGCTGAGCGTACCCAGACTGAAATTGGCGAACCGGATATCGATGGGCGAGGCCGGTGAAGAAGACAGGCTATGGACGGACAACGTATCGTTGCTGTGGCTGATGACGAAATCATGGATGACGATACCCGCTGAATCGTATTGCAGATAATTGTCCCGGCTCACCTGCCAGGCATCATAATTCAGCATCAGGCTGTCCGGATTGAATACGAATTTCAGCCCTTCCGACAACTTGTCGATTTGCCCGGCCAGCCGATACCTTTCTTTTCCTTTGGTATCTTCCAGCACCAGGGCGCTCGTCAGCTGATCGTGGTGCAAGCTGCCCGCCAGCCAGCTCCGGTGCAGCTCGAACCCGCTGCCTGTGCCCCCGTCTATCCGCAGGTTGTAATTCAACTGACCGTCTTTCGTGCCCACGGTCACATCCGGGTTGTCGAACACCTGACTGCCGAATTGAGCATGGGGTGTCGCCAGGTGAAGATGCAGATCATTCTGCGCGCTGTTAAAGCTCACCGATGCTCCAAGACTGTCCGTCCCTTTCAACGAAGGCATATAGGCCAGCACAAGGGGGGAGGGTCGCAAGTGCAGGCTCATCGTCCAGTCTTGCGGCGTAAAGACTGAATCTGTACCCTTCGCATCAGCTCGGGTACCCAGCCGGTAATAATTGTCGATCGTATGCTGCAGGGCCTGCGCCGTCTCGGTCAGCTTATACCTGCCCTTCCAATCCAGATCGGCCATTTCAGTGTGCAACCTGATCTCTTCGATATCATCCTGTCGCGCGGCCACCAGCACGATGCTATCGGTAGTCAGCCATTGGCGCCCCCGCAGCAGCCGCAGACCGGTGGCTTTGAAAGTACCCTGCAGCGAATCCGGATTGGTGTCCGAGAAATCCGCCCCGATATGCCCTTTGAACTGCATCGTGTCTTTTACGAGGTGCAGCGCATACAGGTCCAGCGTATCGATCTGCCAGTCGAGCTTCAGCGCGGGGAATTTTTGCGCCAGGTCGGCCGTGGCGTGCAATTCAAAGCGGACTGCTGTATCATTGATAGCGGCTTGCAGCGTGGCCTGCTGGTTGGCCATCGAACCGTCGAACGAAAGATCGGTGTATGTATAATGCCGGATGGTCGCTGAGGTCACATGTCCGTTAAAACTGGCATTGGCGCTGTGAAGATCCAGCCCCTGACCCTTTACGGCCAGGTCGGCAGTGACCGCCCCCCATTGCAGGCTGTCCTGTAAGATATAGCCAAGCTGAAGCGCCCGGGTCTTGAGATCGAGATCATAGGTGGCGGCGGTCGTCGACCGGATGTTCCGTGCCCAGCCTTTCAACAAGATCGTCCCGGAAGAGGTTTGCAGTACCAGGTCCGGCTGTATCGCATCGAGCCCGCCATTCAGCCGGCCCGTCAGATCGAAATGGTCGGGCAGCGTGATCGTTGCAGGCAGCGTCCCCGGCGGAAGCAGGCTGACCAGTGCTGCCCGGCTGCCGGAAATATGCCTGATCTGCAGGCCTGTCTGTATCCGCCGTATATCGAAGGGGTGCAGCACCTTGCCCGCCACATCCACCCGGAGATCCTGCATTCCGCTGATCTGCAGGACAGGAATAGTCAGGGCGTCGAAATTGCCTTTGATCCGCGCATTGACCTGCCAGACCTCATTGGGATGGCTGAACAACGGCTGCTTCCGAAGGAAGGGAGCGAAGGTCAGGATATCCTTTACCTGTACCCGGCTCCCGGGGAGGTCCACGTCGACCAGCGTCCGGGCCGGGTCCTTCATCATCCCGGCGAGGTCGGCATATTGCAGCGAGGCATTGCGTTGCAGCAACGTACCTGGCGTCTGCAGGATCAGGTTACTCAACAGGGCCCGGTGGTCGGAATAAAAGAATTGCGTCTGCAACCGGGTCAGCCGAAAGCCGGATTGCTCCGTCAGACTGCCCCGGGCGATCGATCCACTGATACTGTCAGATGAATAATTCAGGTTGCTGGCGGCCAGGTTCAGCTGGCGTACCGCCAGGTGAGCGTAATCCATGCCATCCTTTTGCCGCGGCTGATTGTCGTCGTCAAACTGAACATTGTCGCCGTTGAGACGCACCGAGCCTGCCAGCACACGCCAGCCCAACGTGTCGGCCGCCGCAGCAGCCAGATTAGCCTTCGCAGCCGCAATCGTCCCCATTCTGCTCCCTCCTGCGGACCCTGCGCCTTTCGTGCCCCCTGCCCCGGATGCCCCGGCGGCCTTTGCTCCCCTGGGCGTCCTTCCAAGCCTGACGGCCGTACTGGTACTATCTAATTGAAAATCTTTTACTTGAACAATCTCTTTCTCGACGTCTAGCTGCTGCACATTCGCCACCAACCGGCCCAATAAAAGTCCAACGTCCACACTCGCCGCCGGCGCCCCCCCCAGCGACTGACGCAGCGAGATCCTCGCCCGCAACCCCTCCGCCTCGAAACGCGGAACACTGAACCGCAGCCGATCCAGATCGATCCCGTCAATTTTGGCCAGACTGTGCCCTATCCAAACATCCATATCACTGCCAGTGACGGTATCCCTGTATACAAAGCGTATTTTGTCCATCACCAGTTCCTGCAAACTCATCTTCATCGGCGACCCCGACGTTGCCGCAGGCTGAGTCGAAGGCGCCCCCGAAAAGGCATCTACGATATACTGAAAATTAAAGGCAGTATCCGGCAGCTGCCGCCTGAGCTTGACCGTCACATTCTCCAACCCGATCTTTTGGATATCGAGATCGTGATGCAGCAACCCCAGCATCCGGAACTCCACATCGATCAACCCGGCCGACAAGAGCGTATCCCGTTGCCGGTCTTCGATATACACGTCCTTTAAGGTGACCCGCCGGAAGAACACGATGGACAGATCGCCGATCCGGACAGGGGTCTTTAGCTTCCGGGAAAGATAAGTCTCGGCCTTCCCCCGGATGATGTTCTGGATAAAAGGGGTCTGAATAAGGAAAAAAACGATCAGCAGGATAATGATAACCGTCAGCAAGGTTCTCAATAATACCCGCACCAACCGACGAAAAAAGGATCTCCTGGGAACTGCGGGTTGGCTTATCGGCATAGATTATACTTCTGAATAATATTTAAGTTAATGCATTAACCCTGATATGACAAAATACAGACCAAATACCCGCTGAAGCGTTAAAACGCGGCCTTTTCACCGGCAAAGCTGAAAACATTGTCCTTCAATGAATTTGTTCCGTTTTTTCCCCATGAACGTACCGTTTTTTCTACACGCAAAAGCAGGGACGTCGCCGCATTTTGTGAAATACAGGCTGTTGAAATTTTGGCTTTCGATTTGTCTTACCCTTCCTACATAAAATATGGGTATTATGCTGAAGCAAGTCCAAACGCAAAAGCAACAACACACTATACTGCCGCAGCAGATCGAATTATTAAACCTCTTTCACCTCAATACCCTGGAACTCGATCTGCGGATTCAAGATGAACTCGGCGAAAATCCTGCTTTGGAAGAGCTATCTTCCGGCGATGATGCTGCATCGGACAAATTCTCCAAGGAAACCGTCCAGGATTTTCAAAACTGGGAAGAATACGGCTACGACGATATTCCCGACTATAAAACGGAATACAACAATTACATCAACACCGAGAAAGTACCGGAAAAACCGATTGCCGAAGTCACCGATTTCCGGGAAGAGCTGAAGCGGCAGTGCAGGTATCTCGAAGTGCCGGAAGAAAAACTGCCTACGCTGGATTTCCTGATCGATTCTATTAATGAGAACGGCTTTCTCGAACAGGACCTGGATGAACTGGCCTCGGAGATCTCTTTCAAACGCAAGACCTGGGTCGAACCGGAAGAACTCGAAGATTCCCTCAAACTGATCCGGGGCCTTGAACCCATCGGCGCAGGCTGCCGGTCGGTGCAGGAATATATGCTGCTGCAGCTGAAGAACATGAATACCAAACAGCCCGACGTGAGGACGGCCATCCGGTTGCTGGAAGATCATTTCCATGACCTGCGGACGGCCAACCTTGACAAGCTGAGAAAACAGTTGGGACTGGAAGACGATGAGATCCGGATCGTGCTGAACCTGCTGGCCCATCTGAGTACCCGCCCCTTCAACCCGGAAAACAACGCCATGCAGGCAAACCCCTCCATCCTACCGGATTTCGTTGTTATCGATGAGGGCGATACCCTGGAACTGGCCTTATACCGTCAACGCTCCTCCAACCTCCATATCAGCCAGTCCTGGATGGAAATGGTGCAGCATTCGNNTCCAACATGCTGAAGATCATGCGGGCGATCGTCGATATGCAATACGAATATTTCAAATATGGGGATATACTTTTACTGCGGCCGATGAAGCTGAAAGACATCGCGGACCGGGTCAAGGTCGATATTTCAACCGTGTCAAGGCTGACCTGTAACAAATACGCGGAAACGCCCTTCGGCACCATCCTGCTGAAAGACCTCTTTACCGAGGGGATCGTCAACCAGGAAGGCAACAACATCAGCAACA
>PMUF01000115.1 GCA_003167015.1 Chitinophagaceae bacterium
CGTCCAGAAGCTGATGACGAAATTGGAGAACGAACAGGAGCTGCTAATGCATATTGCTGACATGGCTATCGATACCTTCGTGGCGGAGAGCGCCTTACTCAGGGCATGGAAGCTGGCCGATCAGCGCGGAGAAGCTGCCGTTGCCTTCGAGCTGGACATCATGCGGACCAACCTCTACGACGCGGCCGACCGGATCAACAAATCCGGTAAAGATGCCATCAACGCTTTTGCCGAAGGTGATGAACAGCGGATGATGCTGCTGGGGCTGAAACGCTTTACCAAGGTCGACCCCTTCAATAGCAAGGAGGCCAGGAGAAGGATTGCCGACAGGTTGATCAACGATAATAAATATCCGCTATAAGATTTTCGCTACACATGAGAAAATAGAAAGCCACTCCGGAATTTTTCGGCGGTGGCTTTCGTCATTGAGGGTTATCTTTGAGAATGCGTCAATTAGTGATAGGGGCATTACTCCTGCTGCAGGCCGCCAAAGCCTACACCCAGGACAGCATATGGCTGGCCCGGACGACCGGTCCGCTGCCCTTCATGGAATATGGTATCGGCGATGACCGGCTGGGCGGCGCCAAGATCGGCTACCTGGACTCGAATATAATCGTTAGAGTCGTGGACAGCTTCAATACGGATTATAAAGTCAGGTTATCAACCAACCATAACGCCTATATCGCCAAAAGCAGCCTGGTGCTGCTCGGTAAGCAAGCCAACCGCCCCGTCCCCCACAACCCGCACCTGACCGGCAGCATCAAGGTTTACGGGGATACCGCCTCGGATTATGTGCAGGTCAGCCTGGACGACCGCTATCCTTACCGCAGCTACCAGCTGATAGATCCCTCGCGGGTGGCGATCGATATCTTCGGAGTGACCAGCAATACTAATTGGATCACGCAATTAAGGACTGCCAAAGAAATAAAGAATACGTGGTACGAGCAGACCGAGGACGACGTATACCGGGTATATATCCAGCTGAAGCACCCCCAGCACTGGGGATATGCCATTTCCTACGACAGCGCGGGCCGGCACCTGGTAGTGCGTATCCGCAGACAGCCCGTACTGCCGGACATCCGGCGGCTCAGGATCGCCATCGACGCCGGCCATGGCGGCGATAATTCCGGCGCCAGCGGCGTCACCAGCCATGTGCTGGAAAAGGAGTATACCCTGCTGATTGCCGAACAGCTGCAAAAGACCTTGAAGCTGGCGGGAGTGAAGAATGTTTTTATGACCCGGACAAAAGATACTTCCCTGAGCATGCCGGAGAGAATATTGATGCTGAAAAAATATGATCCGCAGCTGCTGGTGAGCATTCATCTCAACTCGGGCAATTCCGATACCGTACAGGGAACCAGCACCTACTACCGTTATATCGGCTTCCGGCCGCTGAGCATGGCAATCCTCAACAGGATGCTGACCCTCGGGCTGAAAGAATACGGGAATGTGGGCAGCTTCAATTTCTCGTTGAGCGGGCCGACGGACTATCCCAATGCGCTGGTCGAGGTAGCTTTTCTCAGCAACCCGGAGGATGAGAAAAAAATCTTAAACCCAAAATTCCGTAAGGCGGTAGCGCAGAAGATCTACCTGGGCATTATGGACTGGCTAAATGAAACAAAACCATGAATGGATACCTGATGCTCGAACGGCAATGGACGCCGGGCGAAGATCTGTTTGCAGAGAGTTTTTCCCCGGAGAGCCCGTACGGGGTCGTCTTCGAAGATGACGGGCAGACAGCCTATTTCTATGCGGTGGAAAAGGACACGGAGGGGACCGGACTTCGGGTGCTGGATGCGCTGCATATCCGTGAGACCGGCGGGGAGGACGCAGAACCTCTGGACCCCGCACAAAAACCCTCTAGGCTGCAGATCGTATGGTCCCGCGACTGGATGAAATGCGCACTCGTCATCGACGGCCTCTGCCATGCGCTGTTCGACTTCATCGCGCATGGAGGCTATAACATCAATGAATTCCCGCCGCCAAATGAATTGTGGACACAGGGCGACCGAAAGCTGACTATGGAGCTAATGCAAAAACTATTTTAACCCCGCCGCCGCAGCTTCATCCACAAACCAATGCAGCTCGCCTTTTACCGGCTTGATCTCCTGTGAAGGATAGAGGTCGGGGTTATAAGCGCCTTTCAGCACTTCCTTCAGCGCATGCGCCTTACCCGTACCCGTCGTCAGGAAAGCGACCCTGGCCGCCCGGTTGACGATCGTCTTGGTCAGCGTGATCCGGAACATGTCCTGCGCCTTCAGGAAATAGGCGATGGTCCAGGCCTTTTCTTCATGTACCGCCGCCGTTCCCGGGAAGAGCGACAACGTATGACCATCATCACCCATCCCCAGCAGTACGAGATCGAAGCTCAGCGGGGTATTGTCGAAATAATGGTGAAGGATCGTCTCGTATTCCGCAGCCGACGCCTCGGGGGCGATATCCGTCCGCATCTTATGGATATGATAGGGCGGGACCGGCACAAAATTCAGCAGGGTATCGAAGGCCATCTTCGCATTGTTGCGGTCATCCGTAAAGGGAACGTCTCTTTCATCGCCCCAGAAAATATGCAGCTTCGACCAGTCGATCTGCTCCTTATACGGTGACGCCGCCAGGATCTTATGCAGCAGCTTGGGTGTGCTGCCGCCGGAAAGGGCAATGGTAAAGCGATCCTGGTGCTTTAAAGTGGTTGCGATGTCATCCGCGATCCATTTGGCGACGTCCTGGCTCAGCTCGTCGGGATTTTGATATACGTGTAGTTCCATGTTAAGACGGCTGAATGGTGATCCAATTAAGTCCATCCTTCGCAATGAGCGCGTCCGCGTCCTCCGGTCCCCACGAATCCGGCGAATAATTCGGGAAGTTGCCGGGTGCCCTGCTTTCCCAGGCTTCCAGGATCGGCATGACTATCTTCCAGGCCGCTTCGACCTGGTCGGCACGCATGAACAAGGTCGGGTTGCCTTCCATAACGTCCAGCAACAGCGTCTCATAAGCCTCCGGCTCAACCTCGTTATCCTTCGGATTATAGATCATCTCCACGGGACTGAGACTCATCGACTGACCGGCCTTCTTGGCCTGGAAACGAAGCCGGACTTCCATTTCCGGCTGGATGCTGATGGTCAGCCGGTTGGCCCTCCAGGACTCGGCAGCTTCAGGCGGGAAGGCAAAGCTCGGCGCCTTCTTGAATTGTACCGTGATATTGGATGCCTTCTGATTCAGCCGTTTACCCGTCCGGACATAGAAAGGTACATCCTGCCAGCGCCAGTTGTCGATATAGAATTTCGCGGCGGCAAAGGTTTCGACGCTGGACTGGGGACTAACGCTCTTCTCCTGCTTATAGCCCGGGACCTTCTCGCCTTTCATCCAGCCTTCGCCGTATTGGCCGCGAACCGCGAATTGGTTGACGTCCTCCTTGTTGATCCGGCGGACGGCATTCAGTACATCTACTTTTTTATTCCGGATCTCGTTGGCATCGAAAGAGACCGGCGCCTCCATGGCGATCATACACATCAGCTGAAGAATATGATTTTGGATCATATCCCGCAGGGCGCCCGACTGCTCATAATAGCCGCCGCGGCCTTCCACACCAACCGTTTCGGCGGCGGTGATCTGTACGTGCTCGATATAATTGCGGTTCCAGATCGGCTCGAACAGCGCATTGGCGAAACGCAGCGAGAGAATGTTCTGTACCGATTCTTTACCTAGGTAGTGATCGATCCGGTAGATCTGTTCTTCCTTGAACATGCTCATCAGCAGCTGGTTCAGCTCATGGGCGCTCTTCAGGTCATGGCCGAAAGGTTTTTCGAAAACCAGCCTGGTCGTGGATGTTTCGGAGGAAATATTCAGCGCGCCCAGTTTTTTGGCAATATCCGGCATCAGCTGAGGGGCGACGGACAGGTAGAAGATCACATTGGGATGTTCGCCGATCTCGGCCTCCTTGGCCTTGACCAGGTCCCCGATCTTGCTGTAATCGTTGTCTTTTTCTGCGTCCATCTGCAGATAGCTGACATGTTTGGAGAATTCTCCCCATTGGCTGTCGGCTTCATCCTTGCGGCGGCTAAACTGTTTGATGCCATTCAGGAGGCGGACCCGGTAGTCGTCGTCGTTATAAGGACTGCGGCCGATGCCGACGATACCGAATTTCTCGGGCATCCAGTCGTCGATGAATAAATTGTATAAGGCCGGAGAAAGCTTCCGGTAGTTGAGATCGCCGCTGCCGCCGAAAATGAAGATGAGGGAGGCGGGTGGTTTTTTATGAGTTGCCATAATCTTTCTGTTGAGTCTATAAATTGAACTTTATTTATTCCATTCTGTGTGAAAGGTACCCGGCTCGTCGATGCGCTGATACGTATGGGCACCGAAATAGTCGCGCTGCGCCTGGATAAGATTGGTCGGCATCCGTTCGCTGCGGTAAGCATCGAAATAGCTCAGGGCGGCCATCAGCCCGGCCACGGGATAACCCATGTGAACGGCATGGATGATCACATTGCGCAAATTCTGCTTTTTTCCGTGCAGCAGCTGGGCAACATCCTTTTCCAGCAACAGGTTAGGCAGCGCCGGGTTCTTTTGGAAAGCCGTAAAAAATATTTCCAGCAGCGAAGACCGGATGATACAGCCGCCGCGCCAGACCTTGACGACCTGCGGCATGGGGATGTCCATATCCAGTTCTTTCGAGGCGATATGCAGCTGGGCCAGGCCCTGGGCATAGCTGATGATGACGGCGAAGTACAGGGCATCCTGTACCTGCTGGATGAATACTTCCTTGGGGACGGGGATATCCGAAGAAGACGTCTTGTACAAGGCGGCGGCCTGCGTCCTTTCTTCCTTATAGGCGGAGATCTCGCGCATGCACACCGCTATATCGATGACCGGGATGGGGACGCCGAGGTCCATGGCATCCTGGGACGTCCACTTACCGGTGCCTTTGGCGCCGGCCTTGTCGAGGATCATGTCCACGAGACGGTTGCCGGTCTTGTCATCCTTTTTCAGGAAGATATCCCGGGTGATCTCGACGAGGAAGGATTGGAGTTCCCCGTCGTTCCAGTTCTTGTATATTTTGTACAGCTCATCGTTGTCGAGGCCCAGGCCGCGATGCAGCAGGTCATAAGTCTCGCTGATCAGCTGCATGATCGCATACTCGATGCCGTTATGCACCATTTTCACATAGTGGCCCGCTGCCCCTTTCCCCAGGTAGGCGACGCAGGGTTCGCCGTTGACCTTGGCGGCTACAGCCTCCAGGATAGGCTGGACATCCTTGTAAGCCACGGAATCGCCGCCGGGCATAATGCTGGGGCCGGTGCGGGCGCCCTGTTCACCGCCTGAGATACCGCAGCCCATGAAATGAAACCCTTTTTCTTCCATGAAGGTGACGCGGCGTAAAGTGTCCGTATAATGGGAGTTGCCGCCGTCGATGACGATATCGCCTTTTTCGAGCAACGGTAAAAGACTCTGGATCACGTCGTCGACCGGCTTGCCTGCCGGTACCAGCATCATCATCTTGCGCGGCTTCTCCAACGCCTGGACCATTTCCGCCAGGGTATTGAAGCCCTTGACCGTCGTTCCGGGCGTCGCCGAAGATTCCAGCAAGGAAGTTTTCTGACTATCCAAATCAAAGCCTACTACTGCGAAGCCATGATCGGCCATATTGAGCAACAGGTTGCGCCCCATCACACCGAGGCCTATCATACCGAATTTAAATGAATTGTTTGCCATGAATTGATTTATAAGGTGGTGTACGAGGGTGTAAAATTAGGTAATTTATCAACAGCAAGGGCGGCCCCTGCTTTCGCTTTGGGGTCGCCCTTATTATTATTTAATTATTTATTTAACCTCATCCGGATGCGGACTGCCCCTGTGACAGGTCTTGCAGCTGATGGCCGCCATCATCATGCCCTGGTCGTCCTTGTCGGATTTAAAGTATTTTTTATTGATTTTAGCAGTCATCGTGAACATAAAACGCGCCATTTTCTTCTCCGGTTTGGCGTCGCTGGCGAAGTCCAGGTGGTGAGAGGTGCTGTCCGCGGAGGGCGCATGACAAAAATTACATTTAACGCCGAGGGCCGCCTTCCAGCTGTCCATGACGCTGTCCAGCTGCTCGTGATTAATATCCTTGGGCAGAACCTTCAGATTTCTTTTCGGGGGCTTGTCGTCAGTGGGCCGCATGGCGGACATCCCGATGGCTGTCAGAGCGAAAAGGATGGCGATAACTGCAAATTTTTTGTAATGCAACATATAAAAATATTTGGTTCCCTAAGGTAGGGAAAATTAGTTAGCCCGGCCTGCTTACCTTTGCAAACATGACAGTAGAAAAGGACACGGGGTATCTGAGCCGCGGGCATATTGTGATCATGGCCATCTGTACCGGACTGATCGTGGCCAATATTTATTATAACCAGCCACTGTTGGTATTGATCAGCAAAAGCTTTGCCATCGATCCCGGTAAAGGAGGGCGCATCGCCTTTCTGACCCAGGCAGGCTATGCGCTGGGGCTTCTCTTTTTCGTCCCGTTAGGAGATAAGGTCGAACGCCGGGGCCAGATTGTCTGGATGGCGGCATTTGCCGTAGCGGCCCTGGTACTGGCGGCGCTCTCCCCCAACCTGCTGTGCCTGGAGATAGCCAGCGTGCTGATCGGCGCTACGTCGGTCATTCCTCAATTGATATTGCCCCTGGCAGCCCACCTGTCGGACCCGTCCAGGACCGGCAAGGTGATCGGATCGATCATGAGCGGGCTGCTGATCGGCATCCTGCTGTCAAGGACGCTCAGCGGATTTGTAGGGGCCTGGCTGGGCTGGCGCGGCATGTTCTGGGTGGCGGCGGTCATCAGCCTGCTGTTGCTGGTGACGATGAGGATCACTTTCCCTGTCAGCAGGCCCGGGTTTACCGGCAGCTATGCGTCGCTGATGCGGTCGCTGCTGACACTGGTGAAGGAACAGCCCTTGCTGCGGGAGGCGGCGGCGATCAATGCGCTGGCTTTCGCCACCTTCGGGCTGTTCTGGACGACGATGGTCCTGCATCTTTCCGGCGCGCCGTTTCATTACAACAGCGACCTGATAGGCCTGTTCGGCCTGGCAGCCGCGGCCGGCGCCCTTGCCGCGCCGCTGGTGGGCGGCTCTGCCGACAAACGGAACCCGAGGATACCTATTGGATATGGCCTCGGCCTGCTGTTGCTGTCTTTTGGCCTCTTATATTTCTGGGCCAATACCGTCGCCGGCATGATCGCAGGCATCGTCCTGCTGGACCTGGCTATGCAGGGTATCCATGTATCCAACCAGAGCCGGGTATACGCCCTGATACCTGCGGCGCGCAATCGCCTCAACACGGTGTATATGACCGTTAGTTTCATCGGAACGTCCTTCGGCAGCGCCGTCGGACTTTTTGCCTGGGGCAAGGGGGCCTGGCCGGGGGTTTGCCTGACCGGGGCGCTGTTGACGCTGGCGGCTTTCGGTATTTACGGACTGACGTATAAGCGCGGGAGCGAGGTTAACAAATTACTAATTAAAGGAAGTGAGTTGTAAATCTATTTTTATTTGAGATAAAAGAAGTATATTTGCATCGTAAAAATTTGAGCTGATTACAGCAATTAGTAATTGAATGATCATTTCCGCTACTTCATCTCCGGTAATTATTAGTCGTCTTTACTCCCTGCTTTTTAACTCAGATTGCCTTTTATTATCATTATTTAACCAGTTATTTTAGTATGAACATTTACGTTTCCAATTTAAGTTTTAACGTCACGGACGAAGACTTACGCGATTATTTTGCAGAGTACGGCGAAGTCACTTCTGCCAAGGTCATTATGGACAAATTCACCAGCAAATCCCGTGGTTTTGCATTTGTTGAAATGTCCGATGACGAAGCTGCAAAGAAAGCTATCCAGGAATTGGATGGTGCATCCGTTGATGGCAGGACCATCGGCGTATCCGTCGCCAAGCCCAGGGAAGATCGCGGTGCCGGCGGCCCCAAAGGCGGCGGTGGCGGTTTTCAACGCAGGAACAACAATTACAGCAACAGCAGATATTAGATTATAGGCTTGTTCCAACGGGAAAGCCAAAGGCATTCCTTTATAAAGGATCTCTGACGAGGTCCTTTTTTTTATTTTATGCCACCAGCAGGTCCTTGTGCAGCGTCAGCGCCACGGTCGTATCTTCGGCATAATCGACGCTGATCGTGCCGCCCAGCTTTTCAGCGGCATGCTGTACCTGCCGGAAATTGTTGGCGAGCGTACGATAGAAATAGACCCCGGCATTCCGGACGCGGATCATGGTACTCTCGCCGATCCGGACAGACTCAATGTGAATGCATTCGTTCTGCGTACAATTGACAGCCCGGTCCAGCAGGTTCCACAGCACAAAGGCCAGGAGATTTTCATCGGTCCCCACTTCGAGGTCGCGATCTATTTGATTAATAATTATTGTTTTGCGGCTTACGGCGCGTGGAAGAAGACCCGCCGTTAACTCATCCACAAAACGATGCAATGAGATAGGAGTGTACAAATCAGTAGCCATTGATACAGGATTTTAGTAAGGGTTCGCTAATAATCTCTTAAAGGTAACGCAGTAGGACATTAGTTTATGTGTGATAATGATATTTATTTTGAAAAATTGGTACTTTGTACCTATGAATTTTATCGGTAACCTTATATGGCTGATTTTCGGCGGTCTGGCTGCCGCGCTGGGGTATATCGTCGGCGGGTTTGTCTTATGCCTGACGATCATCGGCATCCCTTTCGGCCTTCAATGCTTCAAGATTGCCGGCCTGGTGCTGTGGCCCTTCGGCAGGCGGGTCGTCTCTACCGGTAACGACATGGGTTGTCTGACGGTTATTTTTAATATCATCTGGCTATTGTGCGGCGGCCTGTATACGGCTGTCGTTCACCTTTTCTTCGCGTTTTTGCTGGCCATTACCATCATTGGGATTCCTTTCGCCCGCCAGCACCTCAAGCTGATGGAACTCTCGCTGATGCCTTTCGGCAAGCAGGTGATTTAATGAAGGAAGCCTGTCATCATCACGATGACAGGCCTCAGTTTATGTAGAATTCCCGTTGTGCTTATCTCCAGTGACCGCCGTTCCAGTGGTAACCGTGTGAAGTATGGGCCCAGCTACCCTTTTGCCAGGTACGACCAGGGTGGCCATTATCCCAGTGACCGCGGTGATAAACGTATCTTCCGCCGCCCCATGTCCATTCTCCGTCTACCCAGACGTAACCCGGGCCAGGCGCAACGCCTGCATCATACACTTCATCAGCGGGCACGGCGTCTACATAAGCGCCTGCACAGCCTGTAACAAACAGGGAGGAGGCCATTGCCATGATTATTAATAGCTTTTTCATAACGTTTAATTTTAAAGTGTCATAGGACGGGATCGGGTATCATAGTACGGCACCAGTATACACCCGGCTAAAAATATGCCATGGCCGATTTAGGCGCTTTCCGGGGGCTTCTTGTGGTCTTATTTCCCCAGGTCGCGGATCAGAGACATTTAATCAGTAATTTTGTGGGGTTATGAGTGACACAACTACCATCCCGCCGGTTTTAACGGCCAAGGACTTTGCCACCGATCAGGAAGTGCGCTGGTGTCCTGGCTGCGGCGATTATTCTATTCTCGCCCAGGTACAGAAGGTGATGCCCACGCTGGGCATTCCCAGGGAGAATATCGTTATCATTTCCGGTATCGGCTGCAGCAGCCGCTTCCCCTACTATATGAATACCTATGGCATGCATTCGATCCATGGGCGTGCTACGGCTATCGCGTCCGGATTGAAGGCCACCCGACCGGAACTCAGCGTCTGGGTTGTCACGGGGGATGGGGACAGCCTCAGCATCGGCGGCAACCATACCATTCACCTGCTGCGCCGCAATTTCGATTTGAACGTCCTGCTGTTCAACAACCAGATCTATGGTTTGACCAAAGGCCAGTATTCGCCCACGTCAGAAGAAAAGAAAGTCACAAAGTCCACGCCCTTTGGGAGTATCGACCATCCCTTCAATCCGCTGGCCCTTGCTATGGGTGCGGATGCCAGCTTTATAGCCCGCAGCATGGACCGGGACCCCAAGCACCTGCAGCAGATGTTGCTACGGAGCCATGGGCATAAGGGCTCCTCTTTCCTTGAGATCTATCAGAACTGCAATAT
>PMUF01000011.1 GCA_003167015.1 Chitinophagaceae bacterium
CTGGTTTTGCGGAATGAAATTCTATGTGGACGAAAGAGTGCTCATCCCCAGACCGGAGACAGAAGAGTTGGTGGAATGGATCGCAGAGTCGATCGCGCCAAAACCCTTGGCGACGGCGCCCGGCATCCTCGATGTCGGCACCGGCAGCGGCTGCATAGCCATAGCTCTGGCCAAAAAATTCCCCGCCCTCGCCGTCCACGCCTGCGACATCAGCGAGGCCGCACTGGACGTGGCCCGGCAAAATGCCCTCACCCTCGATGCAGGTAAAAATATCCATTTCCACCCGCTCGACTTCCTCCACAGCGATCAATGGGTTAACCTGCCCGCCATCCGCTGGCTCGTCAGCAACCCGCCCTATATCCCGTTGAAAGAAAAGCCGGTCATGGCAGCCCACGTGACCGGGGCCGAGCCATCCCTGGCCCTCTTCGTTCCCGACGACGATCCCCTGATCTTCTACCGGTCACTGGGTAATTTTGCCCGCCAATACCTGGCCGAAGGCGGAGGCCTGTTCGTCGAAATTCATGAAGAGATGTCTGGCCCGGTACGCGGCCTATTCCTGGCCGCCGGTGCAAAGGAAGTAATAGGTAAAAAAGATTTGCAAGGAAAAGATCGTATGATTAAAGCAACCTGGTAAGCCGTCCCGCGGTCCTCCCGGTCCCTATCGCTGCCACGCCTTCGCTCTTCCTACTTCACGCCGTTCTTATCCACCGCCAGCACCGCCCGGCAGCCCAAATCCCGCGCCACGCGCATAACCGCCACCACATCGTCGATCGGTACCGACTTGTCCGCGTTGATCACGATGGAAGGCTGTTCCGATTCCTTGGCCAGAAAAGGCTGCAACTGCGCCTTCAGCTGGTCAATCGTGACTTTGGTAGTCCCGACATAAAATTGCTTGTTGGCATCGATAGAGACCACCACCGTTTGCTTGGACTTGGTATCGCTCTTGGATTTGGGTTGAGAAAGCTTGACCACGTTGGGATTGGCCAGCGTAGATACGATCAGGAAGAATAGCAGCAGGATGAACAAAATGTCGTTCAACGGCCCGGTATGAACCTCTGTCTCTTCCCTATGTCGGTTTCTTAGATTCATTTTTTTGTTTTATCTCGTCGGCTCCTGCAGGATATCGATAAAATCCGCGCTCGCCGCTTCCATCTTGTGGGTAGCCTTATCGATCTGCGAGTTTAGATAGCGGTACCCGATATAGGCAACAATCCCGATGATCAGCCCCGATGCCGAAGAGATCATCTTCACATAGATACCCCCCGCAATATTCGAAATGCTGTACTCCCCGGTAGAAGCAATGCTATAGAACAGCTGGAACATCCCGAATATCGTACCCAAAAATCCGAACAGTGGTCCCAGATAGGCTATCCCCGAAAGAATGGCCAGGTTCCGCTCCATTTTGTAGAGTTCCAGCTTACCGACATTCTCCATACTGCGCTCGATAGCCTCGATCGGCTTTCCCACCCGCTGGATGCCCTTATCGATCATTTGCGCCACCGCCGTCGGCGTGTTCTTCGTCAGGCTGCGGGCAGCGGAGATATTCCCGCTGATAATATGGTCCCTGATAATGGCCATAAAGTTGTCATCCAGCTTCGACATCTTTTTGATCGTGATAAGCCGCTCGAAAAAGACGAAAATGGCGATGACAAACAACAGCGCCAGGGGAATCATCAACGGCCCCCCCTTCATCAGGATATCGAGCAGATCTTGTTTTTGCTGGGCCGCTAACATAGCCACTCGCGCCAGGCTGTCTTTGATTTGTGCTGAGTCGATGATTACCTGCAGGAAAAATAAATTCATCCGATATTCGGTTTTATTGTTGCCAAATTTACAGCTATAACGCTCCCCTGCCGGTTCTATTTTTTAACAAAATGCTAAAGTTGTCCATGCAGCGTTCCCGGCCCGGCCTCCTTTACCCCCGCCGGCGCCCCTATCCCAGTCAACCTCGCGCGCCGTCTACCCCCTGTCAACCGTCGCACTGAGCTTCCGCTTCTAAGATCGGTCGCGCCCTCGCGCGCCCTCTTCCTAGTTTGTGCCCGACGCTTTCACCATCAGCGACTGGATCTGCCGCATGGTATTCTCCATCCCCTGGCTGCTGCCATCCAGGAAAATGATATTCCCCTTGCCAACCTCCGCAAAATTCTTGATCGCCTCCGTCCACATGCTGAAAAGTATCACATTGGTATCGAGGTTGGCCTTTTTCATTTCCTCCGCGGCTTCGCTCATCCCATGGGCCACTTCCTGGCGGAAAAGCGCCACCCCCTGACCCCGCAGCCTGGCCGCCTCCCTTTCTGCTCCGGCAGAGATCTTGATCGCATTGCCTTCCGCCTCCGCCGCCTTGGTCTTGGTGATCAGAAGGGCCTGCCCTTCATTCTCGGCGGCAGCCTTCAGGTTATTGCTGGCCACCACCCTGCTCATCGATTCGAGGATGGCCTTGTCAAACGTAATATCGTTGATCTGAAGATCCATCAGGTGATAACCCCAATCTTCCAGCGATTTGTCGATCTGGTCTTTGACGAATTCGACGATATCTTTCCGCAATCCCAGTATCTCCGCCTGTTTCTTGGTGGCGACAAAGGATCGGATGCTCCCCTCGATCGTCCGCGTCAGCGCCTGCATCAGGTCGCGGTCGCTGATAAACTTAAACGCTACCCGCTTGACCGTTTCCTCATCCGCATTCTGCACGGCATACAACAGCATGCTCTTGAAGTACACATTGGCCTGATCGGAAGTAACGGCCTGAAATTCCAGTTCCACCGAACGGTTCTGGATCGAGATCTTCTTATACACCTGCTCCAGCAGCGGTATCTTGAAATTCAGCCCCGGCCGAAGGATACGCCGGTATTTGCCGAAAAGCGTTACAACATATATATAGCCCTGGTTGACGCTGACCCAGCAACTTAATAAAACAAAGAGAACTAAAAGGGCCCCAACGACGTTGAAGACATTGATAGATTCCATATAGTAAATATTTGCAGGGGTGAATGTACGGTTTTTTACCTTTGTGCTGATAACCATTACATGAACACGAATTACGATATTATCATCGTCGGCGGCGGTCCGATCGGCATCGCCTGCGCCCTCGAAGCCCGTAAAGCCGGCATGAGCTACCTGGTCCTCGAAAAAGGATGCCTGGTCAATTCCCTCTATAACTACCCCGCCAACATGACCTTTTTTTCCACCTCGGAAAAGATCGAGATCGGCGGCGTACCGTTCGTCAGCAATAATGTCAAGCCTACTCGTAGCGAGTCCCTCGAATACTACCGGCGCGTAGCCGTCTCCAATCATCTCAATATCCGGTTGCAGGAGGCGGTCGCCGAAGTTCGTAAAGTCCCCCATGGATTCGAGATCGTCAGCACTCACCATACCTGGCTCGCCACCCATGTGATCCTCGCCACCGGCTTTTATGACATCCCCGTCCTGCTCGATATCCCGGGTGAAGACCTGCCGAAAGTCACCCATTACTATAAAGAGCCTCACTTCTATGCGATGCAGAAAGTAGTGGTCGTCGGCGCCAGCAACTCGGCAGTGGACGCCGCATTGGAAACCTGGCGCAAAGGCGCGGAAGTGACGATGGTTATCCGCGGAGAGGGCATTGGCGCCCGGGTCAAATATTGGGTCAAGCCGGATATCGACAACCGCATCAAAGAAGGCAGCATCAAAGCCTATACGCACTCTTCCCTCGCAGCCATCCGGCCCGGAGAGGTGGACATCCTGACGCCCGACGGCGTGCAGACGATACCCAATGATTATGTCATCGCTTTGACCGGCTATCAACCCAACTTCGCTTTCCTCCGCCAGACAGGCATCACCTTGTCGGACGATGACCGGTTACAACCTTTGTATAATCCCGAAACCATGGAGACCAATATAAAGAACCTGTACCTCGCCGGTGTCGTCTGCGGCGGCATGAATACCCACATCTGGTTCATCGAAAATTCGCGCGTCCACGCAGAGATGATCCTCCGCCATATTAAACAATCATTTCCCGCACTACAGAATACTTAGTCGGATACCCTTACGCCACCATCGGATCTTAGCCAAATCGTCATCGGCTTGCAATTTCTATAATACCTTATACGTTTAGGTGGGTACTTTTTATTACCCATTATCGCATGAAAAACCCCTTACCTATCCTGGCTTTCGTACGTTGTGCGAGAACCCTTCACGTGCTTTCATGGCTGATCATTTTGCTTTGCCCGCGGCTCTCTTATGCCCAATGTTCAGCAGCTCCCATTGCAGCGACTACCTGTACAGGTGGCAACGGAGCGGCATCCACCGGCATCACCATCAGCACCGGCCAGACTTACTGGGTCACCGGATCTTCCAACAACTTTGCAACGATCACCCTTTCCGGCGGCATCCTTAGGGTTTGCGGATCGCTCAATATAACGACACTGACCTTCAACAGCGGAGACCTGATCGTGGAGAGCGGCGGCACCGTCAATATCACCACTTTCTCTTCCGGCAACCTTAACGGAGATGTCGTTTTTATCAACCGGGGAACGATCAATATTACCTCCAGCTTCACTTTTCAAAACGCCGGCAACGCGATTTATAATGATCTTTCTACCAGCATGTTCACAGTATCGGGCACGGTGACTGTCAATAACGCCCTCATCGTCAACCGTGGCAATATGAGCCTTTCCGCCCTCTATTATCAGGGCGGGGCAGGCGATTTTTGCGTGCAGGATCAATCCTCCACCAAAATAGGCACGCTGACCAATGTAACCACCAATGGATTCACTTATTCCGGCCTCGGCTCTCCGGCCTGCGTATACGTATCCGGCACCGCAGTATTGAATGATAACCTGACAAACTCTTCTCTCGTTCACGTCTGCCAGGGGGCCACGGCGACGCCTACCGGCGGGGCCACCTCCAATCCCGGCGATGGCTGGGGCTCGGCCACAGTCACGACGGGCTGCAGTTCCTGTGCCACAGTACTGGCATTGAATATCAGCGATTTTACCGCAATCCCGCAGGGTAATACAGTACGCCTGACATGGACCTGCGATCAGCAATTGCAGGGCAACGAAGTATTTTATGCAGAAAAATCGACGGATGGAGTACACTTCAATACTTTCAATACCATCGCAGCCTCTCCGGCTCAATATACCTACACGATAGCCGACACCGACCCGGCGGCAGGTCAATCCTATTACAGGGTTGAGGTTTTCAGCCCCTCGGGAGGCAGCAATTATTCGGTGATAGCCCTGGTCGAAACCGGCAGCACCACCGGCCAGTTGCTGGTGTCGTCCGGCTCGATCGACAGGTGGACGATCTGCCCGCGCTGCGGCGTCACGGCCACGGTCACGCCGGCGGGTTCCAGGAAAGACATGGTCCAGGCGCCGGTCGCGGCCACCACGGCATCAGCTTCGACGAACTGGCCTTTGAGCATCACCCCGATGGCCCGGCCCGAGCGGCATACCAGCTCAGCCCGGCTCGACGTCAAGACCGCTCCCTCGGACGTCGCCGCCCTGACCAGCGAGCTCGCGAGCAGCCGGCCGTCCACCCGGCACGCGCCGGCAACGCGGACCGCGGCGCAGTCGGCGCCAAGCGGCGGGAAGAGCGCCCGGGCCTCCGCAGCGGACAGGGCCGCAACATCGCCGATCTCCGGTGCTCCGGCGCGCCTGGCCTGAAGCTGCTGCGCGACGGTCTCCTGCTGCTCCGGAGAGCCAGTCAGGATCAGGCCGCCGACCCGGCGGTATCCCAGGTCGACCTCGCCGTGGTTGGCAAGCTCGGCGATCAGGCCCGGGTAATACCGGGCCGAGGCGGAGGCGAAGTCGTACCAGACCGGGTCGTCCGCCAGCGATGACGACCACGGGCACACGATTCCCGCGCCAGCGGCCGTGGCCTGGCCCGGCAGCGCGGCGTCGGCCAGCAGAACCTCGGCACCGCGGGAACTTGCGGTGTAGGCGCAGCTTGCCCCGACGATGCCCGAGCCCACAATGATCACTCGCATGGCTGCTTCCTTCCCCCGCACCGGCGTTCTCGCACCGGTGCCACGGCTGAGCCTGCCCCGGAAACAGTGCCCGCGCCGATGCTCCCGTCGCGCCAGGGCCCGGCCACCGGCCCTGCCGCAGCGCTATCATGATAGAGTTCTAGAACTCTAGAACGAGAGCGGCAAAAGGAGAGTGGCAAGAAGGAGAGCGCGGCAGGCAACGGCCTGACGAAGGAAGGCAGCGAGTGATGACCCTGATGACGCAGACACCGGCCGGGATGGATCAGGAACCGGCCGGGCCGGTGATGATGGAAGATCCTGGCGAACAGTGCCGGTTCGGTCCATTCGGCGGGCGCTTCGTCCCCGAGGCCCTGGTTCCGGCGTGCGAGGAGCTTGAGCGGGCTTTCCGGGCCGCCTGGGCCGACCCGGGCTTCCGCGCCGAGCTGGCAGGCACCCTCCGGGACTATGCAGGCCGGCCGACGCCGGTCACCGAGGCGGCGCGGCTATCCGCGGCGCTCGGCGTGCGGGTGCTGCTCAAGCGCGAGGATCTCGCCCACACCGGCAGCCACAAGATCAACAACGCGCTGGGCCAGGGGCTGCTGGCCCAGCGGATCGGCAAGACCGCGCTGGTCGCGGAGACTGGCGCGGGCCAGCACGGGGTCGCCACGGCGACGGTAGCCGCGCACCTGGGCCTGGGCTGCACGGTGTACATGGGGGCGAAGGACATCGCCCGGCAGGAACTCAACGTGTTCCGGATGGAACTGCTCGGGGCGGCCGTGGTGCCCGTCACCTCGGGAGCGCGCACGCTTAAGGACGCGACCAGCGAGGCGCTGCGGCACTGGGTAACCACGGTGGACTCCACGCACTACTGCATCGGGTCGGTGCTCGGCCCGCACCCGTACCCCTGGCTGGTGCGGGAGTTCCAGCGGGTCATCGGGGACGAGGCGCGCGCCCAGTGCGCGGAACTGCTCTCGGGAGCCGCGCCGGATGTCGTCGTCGCCTGCGTGGGCGGCGGGTCGAATG
>PMUF01000269.1 GCA_003167015.1 Chitinophagaceae bacterium
AAACAGGATACGATGAGAGTTGCCTCCAAGGAATCGGGATCCGTATACGACATCCGCATCCCCCCTGACAATCGGCTTCAATAGCAAATTGAACTCCTCCGGATCATACTCCAGGTCGGCATCCTGCATGATCAGGTATTGCCCCGTGGCCTTCTGGATGCCCAGGTGGATAGCGGCGCCCTTACCTTTATTGACCTCATGCTTGTAATACTGCATGTTCAATTCGGGATGCGCCTCCATATAAGCCAACAAAACCTCTTCTGTATTATCCGTACTGCAGTCATTGACGAGAATAAGCTCCTTTTCAATATTCGTGATCAGCTGAACCTCCGCTACCCGGTCAAGTATAAGATGTATGGTCCTTCCTTCGTTATAGGCCGGAATAATGATCGAAAGCTTGGTGAACTTTTCCATTGGTTATCTCTTAAGTATTTTTCAGGACATCAAAATACGATACAATGCCTTGATTTGCAATATTTTTCCGCTTTTTTAAAAAAATTGTCGTAAAATTCATTATGAAACGCGTCTATCCCCTTTTGTCCCTTTTCTTTTTTATCATCCTCTTTTGTTTTGCGTATTTTCATACCTGGGAGGTCGACGAAGCCTGGACTTATTTGTCCGTAAAGAATGAATCTTTTTCAGACATTCTCGCTTATGCGCATTTCAATATCGCCAACAACCACCTGCTGAATTCCTTTTGGTTCAAGCTCATGCAACTGGCATCAGCGCATAACGTCATCTTCTTTCGGCTGGCAAGCCTCATCTCTTTCTTGTTTTATAGCTATTTTCTCTATAGGATCGTTACCTATAAAACCACCTTCTGGCAATCCGTTTCAGACTGGTGGCTTGTCTTGTTTTTCCTGCCCCCGATCATGGTCTATTTCACCCTCGGACGGGGATATGGTCTGGCAACCACAGCCTTCTTAGGTGCACTGTATTATATGAAAGTCTGGCTTGACGAAAAACATCAGCCCGATTATTGGAAATTCTTTTTCCTCGCTTGCCTCAGCAGCCTGTCGATCGTCAGCTTTCTCTTTCCCTTCCTCGCCATGCTCATCTATATCGCGGTCCGGACCGCCGATCCTATCTTTTCCAAACGGAATATGATCACCGCTATTTTGATCCTGCCGCTCATCGGCTACATTTACTATGTCGGTAAAGTGATTCTCCTGCACGATAAGATCATCAACGGCACTGATCACCTCTTCATCAACGGTATGTACGCCACCTTTGCCGGCGCCCTGTCGATCTACGACTTTTGCTTCCCTTTTCCGGACCTCGTTACGAGGTTTTGGCTTGTCCCTGTCTCTAAAGCCCTCGTAATACTCACCTTTCTCCCGGTGGCCTGGATCATCGTCAGAAAACGACAGGCCCGGGCCTACATGGAACTTTCGATATTGCTATTCTTTACTGTACTTCTATTCATCACCCACCTGATCCTGAAAGCCAAATACCCTTCGGACCGGTCCATTATCTACGTTCTATATCTTCTTTATATCCCGGTGATCAGTTACATCGTCAGGTATCGCGACAAATATTTTAAGCTGCACTATTTTACCATCCTGCTCTTCAGTATCATTAACTTCTGCAGCTATTTCTATTCACTTTTCCGCCCCGAACTCTACGCCACCCTTGCCAAAGAGCCCGCTCGTACCTATGCTATCATCTCGGACTGGCCCAATCAGGGCGATCAGGTCTATAGCGATCTGTACTTCGACGGCCGGCTGCATTTCTCCTATATCGCCAAATCTTTCGAGACGGATTGGGCACCCGTAGATCAAAAGATCAAAACCATTCTCCGGGACCATTCCGCCGATTTTCTTCTCTTGCAGCGTTCCAGCTGGCTCCGGGATCAATCACTGCTAGCCGCGTGGCCAGCACAAAAACTCTTCTCATCATCTTATAAAGAGCTTTATCTGATCAGGCTTAGATAAAAGGCCGACCCGGTTTATCGGATCGGCCTTTATTGATTTGTTTTTCAAATTATCTGGAAAAACGGGGCCTTACTTTGTCTTCACCAGCAATACTGACTTATGTGTTCCCTTGTTGGTGTACAACACTTCTACGAAGTAGACTCCGGCAGACAGGTTTGCCAGCGAGTTCAGCTGCACCACATTGTTGCCATCGTTCAGATTATACACCGGCTGGTTAAGCAGCTTCTGTCCCGTTGCATCCGTCACCGATATCAGCACATTGTCACCATTGCTGGCCGGTATGGACAGGGTAACGCTATTCTGGAATGGATTCGGATAAGCGTACAACGGTTTCAGCGCATCGAGGCTGTCTGTTGTCGAGCTGGATGGGATCGCTGCCGTGGAAAGGACAGCCGTCGTATTGGCGCCGCCCAGGGTCCCGGGCGCCGGCGATGTACTTTGCAGCGATGCATCATACCCCTTGATAACGACGACACCCAGCGTGGCAAATGAAGAGTTGGCGCTATCATAGTACTTCGCTCCTATGCCCACGGTACCATTCGCATCCGGCGTGATCCCGAAGAAGGTGAGCGTTCCGGTAACGTTCGAGTGCGCATTCAGGATACCACCCTGCCCATTGCTCAGGAAGTATTTGGTACTTGCATTGCCGGTATTGTCATCCGTAACGCTGCTGAACAGCGTAAAGTCATAGGTCTTGGCAATATCCAGTCCGGTGAAAATAACATAGGAAGAGTCGCCCTGGAAGTTCAGCCAGCTTTGATTCATCGCTACATCCGGGAAGACACCCGAATTATTGCCCGTACCCGCACCGCAGCATTCTACCTCATCCCATATGTCAGGCTGCGACATCCCGACATTGGTCGGCTGGCCGAACTCATTGTTGAAATTGTTCCAGACATTCGGCGCCGACGGATAGATCCAGTTCAGATTGTTGAATGGAGCCGGCGCGATGGAATGCGGCTGCGTGGTGGGCCATATTCTATTAAGGAATATGAACTCGGTGTTCTGATACGTATAGGCCTTCAATGGTGCGCTATAGTTGGAGTAAACAGTTCCGTTGACCGCCCTGACAACATAATCATAGGCCTGGTCGGCTGGCAGGCTACTGTCCACATAGCTGGTGCTATTGGCCGGCAGTGATGCCAACAGGCTATAGCTGCCCCCATCCGGTGCGCGCCAGACCTGGTACCCGGTTTCATTGCTGCCCCTGTCCTGCCACTGAAGATCTATCGTACCCGTCACACTGTAATCCTTCTTACGAAGCTGGGTGGGACCGAACGGAACACTGCTGCCCGGTGTATAAGTCTCGATGACCAGGGCATTCAGGATACCGGCAACTGCTGACGGATCCTTCGTGATGTCGATGACAACCGTCCCGGTGCTGTCAGGCGTTATGCCGTTTAACTCGACCGTCTTGTTGGAGTTGTGCACCGCGTTGATCGAAACTGTCTCACCATTGATCGAGTAGTACGTCAGCACATTGGCATCTGTATTGGAGCTGGCATAGAACTGGAAGTTATACGCGTTCGCCGTATTCAGCCCGGTAACAGTAACCCTGTGCGTACTGCTGCTCGTGAAATAGATATTATTGACGACCGCAATTTCAGGATACAGGTCCGACCCATTCCTTCTCCGCTCGCCGGACGCGCCAATGCCGTCCCAGCCATCCGTCAGCGTTACTGTCACGCCCGTATTCTTACCGGTCTGATCCAGCAGATTACTGTAATAGTATCCGGCAAAAGGTATATAGCCAATATTCATGGGATTCCATGGAGCAGGGACCAGGTAGGGGGTCGGCGTAAAGTCCAGGTAGGTGTAGACGATCCCGGAATCGGTCACATTGATGCTGAAGCTGGTCGAAGCGCTCGAATCGTACATATCGGTAGCCGTAACCGTTACCCCGTTATAGGTGCCCTGGAAACCGGCGGTCGGTGTGATCGTGATGACCCCGGTGCCATTCCCATTGTCCACAAAGCTCGCGAACGGAGGCAGGCCGGTCGCCGTCAGCGTCAGTTGATCGGCGGAATCATCGGTTGCGGTCACATTGACCTGCATAGATTGTTTATTGGACAAAACAACATTCTGGATGGCGGCGATTACCGGAGCATGGTCCGGTGTCACAATAGCAGCCGTGTCGGAATAGCTCGTCCCGGCCGAATTGGTGGCGGCAACCGTGTAGTAATATTGCGTAGTCCCTCTGATGGCGGTATCCGTATACGTCGTGCTGGTAGAGGGTAAGGTCGCCAGCAGTTGGAATGAAGAAGTATTCTTCGTCGAACGGTACAGCAGGTAGGAGGACGCATTATAAGCTACGTCCGTCCAGGTCAATCCTACGCTCGACCCGCCATTCATAGTGGCTTGCAGATTAGTTGGGGTGGCCGGAGTCGTGCCGTCATTGAAATAGTTCTGTATGACCACGGCATTCAGATAGCCCGGATTGCCTGCCGTCGACATATTCACCGTTATCGTGCCGTTCGCGGCCGGTGTCAGGCTGTCCAGCGTCACCGTATTCTGGGTATTGTTCTGGACATTCAGGCTGACCGTTTGACTCCCCGAAGAATAGATCGTGTTTCCATTATTGCCGAATCCACTGTAATTGCTCGCGGCATATAACGTGACATTATATTTTACCGCCGGATTGAGCCCCGAGATCGTTAAGTTGGCAGTAGGAGGACCCCCGTTAAAATTGAAATACCAGTAATCCCGCTCTACCACATCCGGGTAGATGCCCGAATTGTTTCCGGTATATGGTCCGTATGGCCATGGATCCCAGAAAGTGGTGTTCAGGGCCAGGCCGATATTGGTCGTGTTCCCATACTGGTCCACCAGGTTGGAGATCGTCGGCGAGGTCATGTTATTCCAGGGCGCGGGTGCAGCTGACAGCGCATATACCCTGGCATAGATCTTCGGCGCCGGGTTTGCATAGACGACAGTGAGGCTGAAGGTACGCGTAGCGGAAAGACCATTGTTATCCGTGACCGTCACCGGTACGGTATAGGTCCCCGCCGCCGCATACCCCGGCTTGAGCACCAGCGTACCCGTTCCGTTTACCCCCTGGGTAATGGTATAGTTGATATACCGACTGGGATCGACGATCGAAAGCGTCAGCGTATCGGCAGTATTCACATTCTGACCGGTCAGCGCAATCGAAACAGAATCTCCTTCACTTATCGTGTAATTACCTACACTGTCCAACGTCGGCGCATAGTTATTATTCACGCTCAGGATGAACTTCGTCGTATCCGCACCGCCGTAGGAATCCGTCGCGGCCACCATCAGATTGTACGTGCCCGCATTGCTCACCGTCGGATTCAGCGTCAACTGACCAGTCCCATTCCCATTGTCCGTCAGCGTCGCAAAGGACGGCAGGTTCGGCGCACTCAGCGTCACAGCGCCGCCCGTAGCCAGTGTCGCACTGATCGGGATCGTCGTCGTCGTACCATAACGCGCCTGCTGGTTCGCTATTGCCGTGATTACCGGCGGTACATCCAGGGTCACGGTATTCACCTGATTGCTATAGGCGGAAGTCCCACCCACGTTCACCGCATTTACCTGGTAATAGTATTTAGCATCCGCAAACAAGCCGTTATCCTTGTAGGAGAAAGTATTGGAAGGCAGCGTAGCCACCAGGATAAAGCTTTGGTTGTTGTTGTTGCTGCGGTATACCTCGTAATTACTTGCATTGGTCGCCGTATCCTGCCAGCTGAGACTGATGCCGGTGGCGCTGGTAGCCGTCGCCGTAAGATTGGTGGGCGCCGCCGGTACGGGAGGCAGTACCTGCGTGGTGGCATTCGACTGCCTGAAGGTATAATTCATCAGCGTCTGGATGACATCCGGCGTCAGGGCCGTATTGTACACCCCGAAATTATCGATCCAGCCACCGAACCAGGCGCCGGTGACGTTCAGCGCATTGGTGCCATTCGTCGCGCCGATACGCGCTCCGTCGGTGGTGGTGGCGATGGAATGAAAGCCGAGGCTGGTATTCGAAGCTGCCAGCACGCCATTGACGTACAGCAGCAGCGAATCTCCATAATAGACCACGGCAAGATGGTTCCAGCCGGTGCTGGTATAAGTCGCAGTGATCGTTTTACGCACACTGGCGCTGGCCACAGCCGCCTCCAGGGTGCCATTGTTCAGTGTCAGGGACAGCCCGTTCGTACTGCCGCCGATCTCCCATATCGGCTTGTTGGCCCCGCTGGTACTGGAAGCTTTGACCCAGACCGCTATCGTCCGCTGATAATAATTCTCCTGGAGGAATCCATTCGTATTGTTGATCGTCACGGCTTGGCTGGTGCCATTGAGCTTCAGGGAAGCGGCGCCTTCTTCTTTATTGGTCGCATCGAATACCGGGCTGCCGATAGTGGTCAACGTGTGGCCGTTGCCGGTGCTGTCGACATAGGTATTATCAAAATCGAAAAGGGCTTCCGTATAATTGCTCGTGAAGTTGGAACCGCCATACAGGTTCACCGCCCTCACCTCGTAAAAATATTGGGTGCTCGCTGCAGCCGTACTATCGATATAGGTGGAGACACCGGCGCCGGTTGTGCCGATAATGACGGCGCCCGCATTGGCCGGACTGTTGGACCTCCAGACCTCGAACCCTGTCTCATTGTTGCTGTTGTCTTTCCAGGTCAGGCTGATCGACTTATAGGACAGTGCCGTAGCAATAAGGTTGGAAGGAGCAATGGGTACGGTTCCGTTCACCACCGGAGATTGCGTAAAGGCGCTGTTCGGAATGGCGACAAAGCTCGAAGAGCCCGGCGTCTTCCAGGAAACGGTCAGCGCATATCCACCACTCTGCTGTAAATAGGCGACCGCAATGGGATAAAGTCCGGCTGTCAGGGTGATGGGGGAAGAAGCAACCGTCGTGGTACCATGCAGGCCATCATTATTGACCAGCGCCGTGCCCGTAAAATTGTAAGGCGAGCCGACCTGGTTCAGGGAACCCAGGTACAATTTGCTGGCATCATCCGAAGCGGTCTCGAAAGTATAGGTGCCCGTGGTAGGGATATTGATATATCCCTGGAAAAGGAAGCCAAATTGAACTGCATCAACCGCCGGAGTCAGGGTGAAGTTCGGCACTGAACCCGAGAACAATGGTACCAGGGTGCTATAGTTGGGCAGGTCGGTTAAGCTCGAAGATAGATTATCGTAATAGTTATAGGGTATCCCGTTCAGCAACGCCTCGCCGGTGACCTGGTTACTCGGAATGGACACATTGCCCGCCGCATCCCTCGCCTTCACGATGAAGACATAGGATTGGGCATTCTGCAAGCTGTATACCGTGAAGCTCAGCTGGGTGGGGGGCACCGTATAATTCTTCGCGCCGTTAACATAGATATCATAGGCAACCACGCCCACATTATCGGTAGAGGCGTTCCAGCTCAACGAAACAGAAGTTATCGTAGTGCCGGCAACGATCAGGTTGCCGGGCGCTGTCGGGGGCTGGGTATCCTTCGTGGTCGTCACAGTCGCCTGGTTGGACGTCGTCGAGGCTCCCGTGCTGTCGATAGCCCTGATCACATAGTAATAGGTCGTGCCGGAATTCAACCCCGGAATGGTATCCTTGGTAGAATCCTGACCCGCAATCGCCACCAGATTGTAGGGACCGCCCGACTGCGTGGCCTGGTAGATCTCGTAACCGGTCTCAAGATGCGCCGGAGACGGGTTCCGGTTCCAGGTCAGCAATACAGACGTCTGCGACAACGCCGTGGCGATTACGCCCGATGCCGGGTTCGGTGGATTCGGACCAGTCGCGCTGATGACTGAAAAAGGTGATGAGAAACTGCTCGAACAGCCCCCCGCTTGTGTCACCTCCACGATATATTGACCCGGAGCCGTTGTGACATTCAGCGTGTTGGTCGTGCCGACCGTCGTATTGCTGCCTACTTTCTGCCAGACATAGCTGGCATACCCCGCAGGCACCTGCAGCGTGACCCCGGTACTGGCCAGGGAAGGTATGACGGCGCTCTCCAGCCCGTTGGTGGTGATGGGCGGCGTCACCGTCGGCTGCCGGACGCTGATCACAGCAGGCGTGGGCGACCAGGCCGACCAAATGCTATTTCTCTCGACCCGGCATGAATACGTGCCGTACGTCGTGACAACAATCGAGTTGGTCGTAGCCCCCGAAATCAACGTCGTACCATTCTCCCACTGATAAGCATCGAAGCCGGGAGCAACCCCCAGCGTATCGGAAAAAGTAACGCCGGGACAAAAAGAGGTCTGCCCATGCAGCGCCCAGGGATTGGAACTGTAGGCATTTTTGAAGAAAGGCCAGAAATTAGGCTCCAGCCACGTCGAATCCCAGGTGTCATGACCCAGGGTAGTGAATATCGTATAAGTATAATCCGCTCCCGCTGCAACTTCACTTTGATCCTCAATGCCTGCATCGCCCACATCCGGCCAGGTATCCAGCTCTCCCTGCATATCCCAGATCGGGGTGAACTTGGTCAATTTCAGATTCGCTGCAGTGCCATTCCCCTGGTCATTGGACGACATCGGAAGAAAAGCATCGTCTACCTGCGGATAGGCGAATTGGAAAAGCCAACACCCGTCCCCGCCGGCGGACAAACCGTTGATGCCGATATGAAAAGGATCTAATTTGTTGTTCGTGATCATGTAGTCGGTGATCTGCTTGAGCATGGTGATCTGCTGGGAAGTCCATTCACCAATGCTATTCTGCGGCACCAGGATATACCCGTCAAAGGTGCCCGCATCGCTCGCACTTTGAAACGGAGTCTGGCCACCGTGCGCCAGGGACTCTTCATTATCCGTAATAGGGCCTGCCTCCCCTTCCCCATGTAAAAAAATCAGCAGGGGATAAACCTTGCCGTCATTCGCAGTGGGGTTATAGCCAAGCGGGAAATGAAGCCGGAAGCACATGCCATCGTAGACGTAGCACTTCCACTCATTCGTATTCCAGCTCATCCGCACAGTCCGGATCCATTTGCCGATCGTGCCGCCGGCAGGCTGGTTGGGGTTAGTCACTGAACCCGCCGCCGCACTGGAATTATAGGTATACACAGAATCGGCAGGGTTTAAAATGCTTTGCCCGTCTGCAGTTTGAATACCGAAGAGGGCGACAAGTACAAGTAATAAGACAGGAATTACTTTTGTAAAAATTTTCATGATGTAAAGCTTAAGGGGATGGGGCAGACCAATTTTAAATATTAAAATAACGGGCATCTAAACCCGGATGAAACGCTTGGCTAATACTATTGACAAGGAAATTGGAATGGAGGCATTCATGGAAGCTGGAAGGGATTCAAAAACGTGTAGGAAATGGATTGGTCCCTAATGTAGGAATGGAGATTAAAATTGGTAGAATTGACAGCCGCTAAAGTACTACTTTTTTTTGCTTATACTACATCTTTAACAAAAAAAACATTCTCCCAAAAGAGTAACATAATTCTTTGAATATCAACTACAGCGATAAGCCAGCCCTTTTCGTCAATGAAAAACTTGACGGTTGGGTTATCGCTCCGGGATTAAGGTCGTTCAGGGCCAGCCAGTTGCCGGTAAACTTCTTCGTTTTTCTGCGCCAGGGTCTCCACATTGTATTTCCTGTAAATACTTTTGATGGCGTTTTGCTGTAATTTCTCCCTCAGCCCGCGATCGGTACATAATTTACCGATTGACTCTTCAAGACTTTTTTCAATCCCTTTCGTACCGATCAACAGGCCGTTGACCCCGTCTTCGATGATCTCCGGCGTGCCGTCCACCGCAGTACCGATCACAGCTTTGCCCATCGACATGGCTTCCAGCAGCGCAATCGGAAAGGCTTCCCACAGAGAGGGCAGAACAAAAATATCCGAAGCAGCCAGCACATCGGGAACGTCTTGCCGGAATGGCTGCAGGATCACGCGATCGCTCAACCCCAACCGATGGACCAGCGCGACAGCCTTTTCTCGTTGCTCCCCTTCTCCTACCATCAACAGCCGCACCCCCTGCACCTTCTTGCACACTTCTGCAAACGCCTTTATCAGCTTCAACGGTTGCTTTTGCAGGGTAAACCGGGCCACCGATACCACAACGATCTCATCTTTGCCGATACCCAGTTCATGCCGGATGTCTTTATATTGTCCGTAAGGATTGAATTTAACGGGATCTATAGAATTATTGATGATGATAGCATCGAAATTCCTGAACAATTCTTTCCCCGTATCGCGGTTCGCCTTGCTGCCACATATATTGTAGTTCATCCGCGAAGTCAGGAATGCCTCGCTCCATATCCTGAACCTCCTGACCAGCGCATTCTGATCGGGATGAAAAGACCAGGCATGGCAGGTATACATGATCGGGATCTTCAATTTTTTCGCAGCCCAGAATAAATTGGAGTTCGCCCGGGTTCCATGGGCATGAACGATGTCGATTCTCTGCTCCCGGATGAACCGTTTCACTTTCTTCCACACGCGGAAATCGAAAGGCCTTTCCGAATGAATGACATGCGTACTGATACCCTGGGCTTTCAGCCTGTCAACCATCGGACCATCAGTAAAGGACAACACGACTGGCTCAAAACGGCTCCGATCGAGATACTCCACCAGGCCAAGCAAATAACTCTCCCCTCCCCCTATTTTACCCTGGCGAATCCCCTCCAGTATCCGTATTTTTTTGCCTGTTTCCATGGGGATGATTAATGGGGTATGGTGGGGTTAAATTGCCATAAAATACCTTTCCAGAATGATCGCAAATGCTCCCGTTGCCCCGTAATGAGATAGACAAGGCTGTTCTTAGGGAGGGTAAAACAGAAAAAATAGGCCGCAAAAACCATAAAGGCGGGCCGGGATACATTTCTCCGCATGAACAGGATACGGTTACGCGTCAGGTAATAAGTCTTCATCGGACTTGATTTCCCCGTTGTCATCGATTCCTTATGGTAGATCAGCGACCGGGGCTGGTAATAGATCTTATATCCCTTCCGTTTCACCTGCTCGCTCCAGTCCAGTTCCTCATAATAAAGGAAGAACTGTTCCGGCATGAGACCTACCCGGTCGATGACGGCCCTCGATACCATCATGCCGCCCCCATGCGCGTAGCTGGTGACCTTCATTTCGTCATATTGACCGCAGTCCTTTTCACTGTGGCCGATCATCCCATTCCTTCCGGTAAATGGATTGATGTCGTGGTACCCCGCATATTCAATGGTCCCTTTTTCAAAAAAAGAATGGAATTTAGGACTCACGATCCCCGCGTCGGAATGTAGACGAAACACGTCCAGCAGGCCCTCCAGCAGGCCCGGCGTAAATTCCGTATCGTTATTGACGATAAAAAAATAATCCCCGAAAGCAACCCGCAGGCCGACATTATTTCCGCCGGAAAACCCCAGGTTCGCAGCATTACGGATCACCCTTACACCGGGATAAGCCCCCCTGAAAGCATCGGAAGGATCTTGCTCCGAAGCATTGTCTACTACAATGACCTCTATATTATTATAAGTATTTTCGCGCTGTACCGAGCGAAGGAAATCAGTGGTAACAGCGGTTGTATTCCAATTTAGCGTAATAACTGATATTAAAGGGCAATCGTCAGACATTCTTTTTGGGCTTTATACATTCGCCTTTTGCAATAACGCCGAAGGAGTATTGGCTATGATCCAAAGATCCGTGGCAAAATCGCACTTGGCGGCGTAAGCGATATCGATATTGATCCTCTCCTCGGCAGACATATTCATGCTGCCCCTTTTTTTGACCTGCCAAAGCCCGGTAATACCGGCAGGGGCCATGAAACGCGCCGCATACTCGTCCGTCGTCAACTCCTGAGCCTCATACAGCGGAAGGGGTCTGTTGCCCACCAGCGACATATGACCGAGAAAAACATTAATGAACTGGGGCAATTCGTCCAAACTGGTATTGCGGAGAAATTTCCCGAATCGGGTAACCCGGGGGTCATCGCTGAGCTTGAAGAACACAGGACCACTCCTCTCACCACCGTATTGATTCAAATGCACCAGATCAGTGATCTTCCGGTCAGCATCCTCAACCATCGTCCGGAATTTGTAGAAGTTGAAGATCTTATATCCCCTGCCCGCCCTTTTGGCGACGTAGAAGATAGGACCGCGCGATTCCAGGCGGATCACGATAGCAATCAGTAGAAACAGAGGACTCAATACCAACAGCGCGATGGCTGCGATCAGGATATCGAATGCCCTTTTGGATGTCGGCAGGAAAGAGCGACCGGCAGACACGCTCTCTTCAATCTGCGGCGTCGCAGCCTTCTCCCTGGCCGCCTTGACCTTACAGAGGAACTGCACTTTATTGCCGATTGCCGTCTCATCCATCGTCTTGAACCGCAGGATCTCATCAGGCCGCGCATTATTCCGGAATTGATGTAATTCACTTCCGGACAGACATGATCCTTCTAACACAAAAGGAACGGAACCAAAAACAGGATGTTTCCGCAGGAACTGACATAATTGGCGGATCGCCGAAGCACCGAATTCGGCATCACAGATAATAACCTCGGGGATGAAATTCCCCTCATGTACAGAAATACGCAGCAACTCATCCTTCACCTTCTCCAGGGATTCGCAGACATGCCCCCGCTTGTAAATGCCTACCAGCTTCTCGATATGACCGTTGTTCTTGCCAATATAGTAGAAACCACTATACTGGAAATCGGCCTGTTTAGGAGTCGGAGAAGAGTAGTAGCGGAAATTAAACCTTGCTGGGAACCTCTTCTCTTTCTGAACTGATTTCGGTAATAATAAATCCATACATCAGGTTTAAGGGTTTCATAAATACGGTGGTTCAGATGCATTCATATCTATAGCAAGGTAACGTTAAATACTCCTTTCAATAATTCGAATACTATTGCCTATTCAAATCTTATGCCTCGCTACCGCTCAGGAAGGACAGATCTCTTCCCATCACACCATTTTTCATCAGATCGTCCAGACATTCCAGCAGATCCACGGGATTGAACGGCTTTAAAAAATATTTCGCTACCCCGTATTCCAAACATTTCACTGCAGTTTCCTTACTTTCAAGCCCCGATAACACCAACACCGGGATGTCGCCATACATGCCACTGGAAGAAAGCTGCTCGACCAATTCCCAGTTCTCCATATCCGGTAGTTGCGGATCAGCTATGATCAGGTCAGGATGGCTCCTGTGTCTCAGATAATACATCGCCGAATATCCATCAGGAACCGTAATCACCTGATGATCCTTTCCAAGAACAGTTTGCAACAGGAATCGTATAGCCTTACTGTCATCAATTACCAAAATTTGCTTTTTCATCACCAAAATTTCTTTAAAGGTCGTTTAGAAACTCAATCACTGTAGGATGGTAATGGAAATGAGCGGCTAACAAGAGGTATTGGCATCGACAATTATACTTCTTATGGAAGCAGGCTTTAAAGATAGCGATGTGGATTATTGGGCTAGTTAATCGTCAGCTTTAATGAGGAATTTCAAGGATTTGTGGCAAGTTAAAAGCTAAACAGTAGTAGCTGAATCGCCAAATATTCAGAGGAATTGAGAACAAGGCAGACTAAAACCGTAGTAAAAATAAGGACTGTTTTTTAATAATCAAAATTATTCGGGTACTTATTTTTACTTCTCCTCGTATTTCTTCGCTAAATTGCGATAATTTTTCGAACAAAAAAATACCACTATTAGGTATTTTTCTTCTACCTTTATTTTCCTCTTTCAAATTTGTCCAATATTCTCCCCTTCCAATTCCTCATGGCTTAATCAGTCCAATCTCCTGTCAGACCGCCAAACCACTAAAATTATCTTCCTCTGCCAACAACCTAAATTCGCATCTATGAGATTGAAATTTACCTGCTCTGCCTTAATGGCATGCTTCCCCTTTCTTTTTGCTTCCGCTCAAAACACCGCCCTCACCTTCAACGGCACCAATACCTCAGTAACGACATCGTCCTATATTGTCCCCACTTCCGGAGACTTTACCGTGGAGTTCTGGTACACGATGTCAAGCCTGGGTTCGGGACTCGAGGAATTCGTGTCCCAGGGTCAGGCGGGCGGCGCATTCTACATCGGCACCGATGGGATCAACGGTAACTTCCGCGCCGGGGATAACTGGCTGGGAACCGGCGTCGCTGTACCGCTTAACCAATGGACGCACGTAGCCCTGGTCAACCAAGGCGGTACAGCTACCCTGTATATCAACGGCGTCCCCCTGGGGTCCACCACAGGCTATTCCATCAATACCGGCGGTACCACCTTCACCGTAGGTACCCAGTACGGAGGCCTGAACGAGTACACGACGGCCACCATGGACCAGCTAAAGATCTGGTCGGTAGCCCTGACCGCCGCTCAGGTCAAGAACGAAATGTACGGAACCGACAACTCCGCCGCAGTCGGATTGATCGCCGACTATCAGATGAACGATGGCTCCGGCACGACTATGAGCAACGGCACCAGCACTACTGGTCTCAACGGAACCCTGAATAACAGCCCATCCTGGGTCTACTCCCCCGTTCAGGGCGGCAATAACGCCCTCAACTTCGACGGAGCCACCACCACGGTGGTCGCTCCTTCCAGCACCGCCTTCGAGCTCTCCAGCGGCACCGTCGAAGCGGAGATCAACCCAACCACCTGGCCCTCTATCAGCAGCACTCCTGTCAACATGGCGATCGCTGCCTACCGCAATTTTAGCGGGGCCGCCTATAGCTTCCATGTCTCCAGCGTCGGGGTCGGGTTCTGGAATGGCACTGGCTTTGTCCAATGGGACTATGCCGGAGCTAACGCCACCAACGGGGTCGCCTATACCATCCCCCTGGGTTCCTGGACCCAGCTCTCTTTTGTAGCGGACGGCACCAACACCACCCTCTATGTCAACGGAACTAACGTAGGATATTTTTCACAAAGCTTCGGCACCGCCACCAATCTGACCTTCGACATCGGGGTTACCGAGAACTCTTTGCCTGCAGAATGGTTCGACGGCAGCATCGACGAGGTCCGCGTCTGGAATACCCAGCAGACTCCTGCCCAGATCAGCCAGTACATGGGTAAGACCCTCACCGGCACCGAAACGGGACTCAACGCCCTATAC
>PMUF01000640.1 GCA_003167015.1 Chitinophagaceae bacterium
ACATAATCACCGCCGCCGTCGACCCGAATTCCTTAATCTTCCGAAGCCAGAAAAGACCTTCATTCCCCGTATTAATAGAACTATTGAAGTTCATGTCCAGCAGGATCAGGTCAAAAGTCCGTTTGGCAAGGATCGACCGCATATTCTCAGGGTTCTTTTCCGTCACTACATCCGCCGCCTCTGTCTTTAATAACAATCTTACCGCTGTAAGGACATCGGGATCATCGTCGATAACCAGTATAGAAGCATTTTTCAAAATCATAAAATATTTGTGTTTCGGTGCAACATTCGCTAACTACAAGTATACCTTAAATATAAAGGTATGGCAATTAATTTTTTACGTAAAAACCACCAAAACACCAACTGTATCAAAACCGGACAGTTCCTGTATCGAAAATGAACTATGAAGGCGGCATATCGCTTCTAATAAACTGTAAATCATGCACCTTGCATTCTGGCATGTGTTTGATAGCATACGATTGGAATTTTCTCATGTGTAATCCTCCTGGTATTTTTATACTGGGGGCTTTTTTAAAAAAAACGACCTAACCATTTAAAAATTCAATCGTGGACAGAGTAATACCAAAAAAGAGATGGAGTACTAAACGCCTGTTAACCATTGGCGGCATATTGGCCTTAGCCCTATTAATTTTCGCCAGTTTTTATTTCGCCCGGGGCGGATCTAAGCTGAATGTGGACCTTGATCGCATTACCATCAGTGAGATCAAACAGGACAAATTTCAGGAATCTATCCCCCAGAACGGCACCGTACTCCCCCTGACAACTATTTACCTCCCTACCCCCGACGGAGGCCGGGTAGCGGAAAGATATGTAGAGGACGGCGCGATGCTTAAAGCAGGCGATCCCATCCTCAAGCTGGTGAATACCGATGTGGAATACAACATGGCCAATACGGCGAATCAGGTTTCCAGCACCCTGGCCAACATAGAGTTGGGTCGTATCAACGCCGACCAGAACACTGTGACCAAGCTTACCACAACGGCCGACGTGGAATTGGCCTACAAGGAGGCCGAACGCATCTATCTGCTGGACGTGAAACTCTACGCCGCACACGTCATTGGTTCGCAGGAATACACCACGGCAGTCAACAACTACAACGTGTTGAAGCGCAAGCTCGAACTTCAGAATGAGATCCTTCGTCAGGACACCATCTCCCGCGCCCAGGAGGCCAGGCAGGACCAGGAGTCTTACGAACGAGCCAAGGCCACCTTGAAGATCATGCAGGACAAAGTCAACGCCCTGGTTCTTCGCGCCCCCATCGACGGCCAGCTCACCGCCCTCGCCGCAGAAGTCGGCCAGGTCTTAACCCCTGGCTTCAGCGTAGGCCAGATCGACGCGACCAACGGCTACCTGGTCAGGCTGACCGATGTGGACGAACACTATATCAACCGCGTCTTCACCGGCCAGACCGGCACCTTTACCCTCGGCGATTCGACCACCTACAAGCTCAAGATCATTAAGGTCTACACCGCGATAGCCGCTGGCCGTTTCCAGGTAGACATGCACTTTGTCGGCAAAGTGCCCCAGGGTCTCCGTAAAGGACAAACCCTGCAGGTCACCCTGGCCCTCAGCGATGAAAGAACCGCCATCCTCGTACCCAAAGGCGGCTTCTACCAGCAAACCGGCGGTAACTGGATCTTTAAGGTCAGTGAGGACGGCAAAACCGCCTACAAGGTTGATATTCAGCTGGGACAACAGAATACGGACTATTACGAAGTGCTTTCCGGTTTGAAGCCTGGTGATAAGGTCGTAACTTCCAGCTACGAGAATTATGGTAACATGCAGGAATTAGTACTGAAGAAGTAACCCTAATGTGGAATTAAACGTCTTAATCGTCTATAAAATAAAAAATATGAAACTGAAACTCCTGTACACTGGCTGCCTGCTCCTTTGCCTGAGTACCATCGCCTCGTCCAACGAGAGCCTTCGGCACTGTCATCATACTGCAGGTAAGGTCGTCATTCCCGGAGCTATTCCAGGGGTTACCGCCTCTTCCTCCGACCAGCTCGATCCTGCCGCCCCGAGCCTCATTAAACTTTTATATATCTAAAATATACTCACCTAAACAAAGCCTCAATTATGATCAAGATCAGCGAACTCCAGAAAACTTACCGCACGGAAGAAGTGGAGACGATTGCCCTCAACCGGCTCAGCTTCGAAGTAAAGGAAGGTGAATTCGTCTCCGTCATGGGCCCCTCAGGATGCGGCAAATCCACCCTCCTGAATATCTTAGGTCTGCTCGACGATCCCGATGGCGGCAGTTTTTTATTCAACGGCACCGAAGTGGCGCATTTCAACGAACGCAAACGGGCTGACCTCCGCAAAAGGAACATCGGCTTCGTATTCCAGAGTTTCAACCTGATCGACGAACTGACCGTATTTGAGAATGTTGAATTACCCCTCATCTACCTCGGCGTAAAAGGACCGGAAAGAAAACAACGCGTCGAAGTCGTCCTCGACAAAATGCAGATCATGCACCGTCGTAACCACTACCCGCAACAGCTCTCCGGTGGTCAGCAACAGCGTGTCGCCGTCGCCCGCGCCGTCGTCAATAACCCCAAGCTGATCCTGGCCGATGAACCGACAGGTAACCTCGATTCCTCCAACGGTAACGAAGTGATGCAACTGCTGACCGATCTCAACGAACAGGGCACCACGATCATCATGGTCACGCACTCCGAACACGACTCCCGCTACAGCCATCGCATCATCCGCATGCTGGACGGTCAGACCGTGACGGAGAACATCCTGGTCTAAGATACATCGCTGCCGGGCCGTATCATTTTCCAAACTGGTCAGTAATGACCTAAATGATTCTCTATGCTTAAAAATTACCTCAGGATTGCATTACGCAATCTGGCTAAGTATAAATTCATTTCCTTCATTAACCTTTTTGGACTGACCGTCGGCCTTTCCTGCTGCCTGCTGATCCTCACCTATATCCTGCATGAGACCAGCTATGATAAGTACAACCGGCAGGCAGCCCGGATCTACCGCGTCACCCGCAGCTTTAACAACAAGGACGGCATCGTCTCCCTGCATCTGGGAGCGGTCGCCCCACCCTTCGGCCCGCTGCTGCAAAACGATTTCCCGGATATTCAAAAGACCACCCGGATATTGCCCATGGGCAACGCGCCGATGCGCTACGAAGACAAAATATTCAATGAGAAAGAACTCTTCTGTGCCGATACCAACTTTTTCAGCATGTTTGACGTGCCCGTACTAAAGGGCAACCCGCAAACAGCCCTCTCGGACCCCTTCTCTATCCTACTGACCCCGGACCTTGCCCGCAAGTATTTCGGCGACGCAGACCCGATGGGCAAAGTGATCCGCATGAACAATCAGTTCAACCTCAAGGTCACCGGCATCTTCCAGCCTTTTCCCTCCGCCACCCACATGCACCCAAATGTCCTGATCTCTTTCAACACACTGAAGGACTCCGCCATCTACGGCGAGAATAATCTGATGACGAACTGGGGCAATAACGCCTTCTATACCTACCTGCTCCTGCCGGAACACTATCCGGCCCGCAGCCTGGAGGCACAATTCCCCGCCTTCCTCGACCGGCGGATGCACTTCCCCGGCGCCCCGGCGGATTTCAAGGCTTCGAAAACCACCCAGCTCTTCCTCCAACCGCTGACGGACATCCACCTCCGCTCCCATCTTGACGAAGAGATCGAAGAGAACGGGGACAGCAGCCGCGTCACGATCTTCGGCGCCATCGCCCTTTTCATCCTGCTCATCGCCTGCATCAACTATATGAACCTGTCCACCGCCCGGTCAGCCCTCCGGGCCAAAGAGATCGGCATCCGGAAAGTATCGGGCGCCGTAAGACAGGAGATCATTGTCCAGTTTCTCAGCGAATCGATCCTCCTCTCCTTCGTGGCCCTGCTGCTGGCAGGCGCCCTGGCCTGGCTAACCCTGCCCGCACTGAATTCGGTCACCGGCCTGGAACTGTCGATACAAACCCTGCTGCAGATCCGGGTACTGCTCCCGCTCCTGCTTACCCCCCTGATCGTCGGTACCCTGTCCGGCCTCTACCCAGCCATATTCCTGTCCTCCTTCCAGCCCTCCAAAGTGCTGAAGGGCTTATTGAAGGTCGGCAGCGGCAATATCTCCTTCCGTAAAGTACTCGTCGTCACACAATTCGCCATCTCTATCGTCCTGCTGATCAGCACGGCCATCGTCTTCCAGCAACTGCACTACATGCAGAATACCTCATTGGGTTTCGACAAAGATCATATCGTCACCCTCCGCTACAACAACGGTCTGGACAATACCTACGAAAGTTTCCGCAACCAACTCTTGCAGGACCCTCATATCCGACAGGCTACCCGATCCTCCCGTATTCCCAGCGGCCGCCTGCTGGACGAACAGGGCGCTTCCACCGAAAGCGGCGATTCCCTGCGCCCTGTCACGGCTGATATCAAATACCTGGCGGTCGACCACGACTTCCTCTCCGCCTATGGCATTCCCATCGTAGCCGGCAGGGACTTCTCCCGGGCTTATGCAACCGATACTACCTCCTACCTGCTGAATGTTGCCGCCACCAAAGCCCTGGGGATAAAGACTCCGCAGGAAATGATCGGGAAGAATTTCGCCTACGCCGGTGTCAAAGGAAAAGTGATCGGCGTCATGCGGGACTTTAACTTCGAGTCGATGCACCAGGCCATCGTTCCGCTGATCATGGTCATGCCCCCCGCCAGCCAGGCCGGCAATTCCTTCGGCAGAATCTCCGTTAAGATCGCCGGTAATAAAGACAATATAGCCGCGGCCATCGCCCACCTGGAAAAAACCTGGAAACAATACCTGCCTGAAGTGCCCTTCGAATACACCTTCCTCGATGAACATTTCGAAGAGCTTTACCAATCTGAACAACGGCAAGGCATACTCTTTACGGTCTTCTCGGGCATCGCCATCTTCATCGCCTGTCTTGGCCTCTTGGGATTATCCGCCTTTTCCATCTCCCAGCGCCTGAAAGAGATCGGCATCCGCAAAGTACTCGGTGCCAGCACCGGCGGCATCGTGACACTCCTGTCGCTGGATTTCCTGAAACTCGTGGCCTTCGCCGCCCTTATTGCCTTCCCCATCGCCTGGTACGCCATGCACAACTGGCTGCGGGACTTCGCATACCGCATCCCGATCGAATGGTGGGTCTTCGCGATAGCAGGCATCCTGGCCGCAACCGTGGCCCTGGTGACGATCAGCATCCAGGCCCTGAAGGCAGCCGTCGCCAACCCCGTGAAGAGCCTCAGGTCAGAGTAATGACCCGGATCAAAATAATTTTTCGATCAAATAGTTCATCAATCTTTGGCCTATGTTCAAAATTTTTCTGCTCACCGCCTGGCGCGGTCTGATGAAAAGGAAAGGCTACGCTGCCTTGAATATCCTTGGCCTGGCCATCGGCATCACCTGCTGCCTGCTGATCTTTCACTACGTCGCCTATGAAAGAAGCTACGACCGCTTTCAGGCCGATGCCGGCCGCATCTTCCGCCTCCGCCTGGACGCATACCAGCAGGGAAAACTGGCCTGGCAATCCGCCACTTCCTATCCCGCTATCGGGCCCGCCATGAAAAAAGAATTTCCCGAAGTTCAGCAATTCGGCCGCCTTATCGACGCCAACCTTCTCCTTACCAACCCGGAGAAAAATATCAAATTCACCGAATTGAAGGGATACTACGCTGATCCCTCGATGGTCGGCATGCTCGGCCTCCATCTGATAAAAGGTAATCCCGCCACCGCCCTCGACGGACCGGATAAGATCCTGCTGTCTGAAACCATGGCCCGCAAATATTTTGGCAGCGAAGATCCTCTCGGAAAACGCCTGACCGCCCTGGACGAAACACTGGAAAATTGCGAAGTCACCGGCGTCTTCAAAGACTATCCGGCCAATTCTCATCTTATCCTCAACCACCTGGTGTCCTATTCTACCCTGGGTAAAGAACGCCGGCAGCTGGGAGACTCCTCTAACCGTACCGAAACCAACTGGGGATGGTATGACTTTTACGTGTACGTGCAATTAAAACCCGGTGCTGACTGGCACGCCCTGCAGGCTAAGCTGCCGGCTTTTTGCGACCGGCATATGAACAACAACGACTGGGCTAAGAAAAATAACAACCGTAACGAACTGTACCTGATCCCCTTGACCGACATCCACCTCTACTCAAATTTCCTGCAGGAAGCCGAAGTCAACGGCAACGGAAAGGCCGTCAGCTTCCTCTTTCTCATCGCCCTGCTCATCATCGGTATCGCCTGGATTAATTACACCAACCTCGCGACCGCCCGCTCACTCGAAAGAGCAAAAGAAGTAGGACTCAGAAAAGTACTTGGCGCCCTTCGCCTTGACCTGATCCTCCAATTCCTCATCGAAAGCCTGCTCATGAATACGATGGCCCTTTTGCTCGCCATCGCAGCGGCCTGGTTGCTGGCACCCTCTTTCGATACACTCATCGGATCCAATGCCGGTAGTTTCAGCCTGCCACTCGCCTGGGCATTGGGTTTCGGTGGCATTTTCCTTACCGGCGCGCTGCTGTCCGGCCTCTACCCGGCCTTCGTACTCTCCGGCTATCACCCCATCACCGTACTCAAAGGCCTCTTCAAAAACTCAACCCGCGGCCAGTTTCTCCGTAAAGGCCTGATCATCGGCCAGTTCGCCGTTTCTGTTATCCTCATCACCGGCACGATCCTCGTCTATCAGCAGGTGCAATATATGCGCCGTCAGCAACTGGGTATGAATATCGACCAGACCCTCGTCATCCGCGGTGCCCAATCACCACAGGACTCCTTATACCAGAATATCTTTCAGCCTTTCAAAACAGACCTGCTCCGGCAGACCGGCATCCACAGCGTCACCGCCTCCACCAATGTCATGGGGCAGGAGATCTATTGGACCAACAACGTCGCCACGCTCAACCGCCCCACCAAAACGGACGTTACCCTCTATCACCTGGCCATTGACTGCGACTTTATCCCCACCAATGGACTCAAACTCGTAGCCGGCAGAAATTTTTCCCGCCAGTTCGGCACAGACAAAAATGCCGTCCTGATTAACCAGACAGCCGCCAATCTTCTCGGCTTCAAAAACGCCGCGGCCGCAGTCAATAGTCTGTTGAGAGACGGCGACACAGTCCACATCGTGGGCGTCCTGGCTGATTTCCACCAGCAGGGATTGCAGAAGGTGATCAACCCTATGATCGTCCTTCTCGGCTCCGGCGCCCGGAATTACTATTCGGTAAAATTGACCACCGCCGATCCCCATCTAACTATCACCAGCATCAAAAAGTCGTGGGATCGTTATTTCCCCAACGACCCCTTCGACTATTATTTCCTTGATGAATCCTTCAACGAACAATACAAGGCGGATAGCCGTTTCGGTGAGGTTTTCGGCCTGTTTGCTTCCCTGGCCATCCTGATCGCCTGCTTTGGACTGCTCGGCCTTTCCGCCTACAATGTTCTCCAGCGAACCAAAGAGATCGGCATCCGGAAAGTACTCGGCGCCTCCGCCCGAAGCCTGGTCTTCCTTCTGTCAAAAGAATTCCTGGTACTGGTGTCCGTTGCCCTGCTGATTGCCATACCGATCACCTGGTGGGTCATGCACAGCTGGCTCCAGGATTACGCCTATCGCATTGCCATACAATGGTGGGTCTTCGCACTCGGCGGCGCACTGGCCTTGCTGATCGCCCTGACCACAGTGGGCCTGCAGGCCCTGCGGGCAGCCCTGACCAACCCCATCGATAGCTTGCATTCCGAGTGAACGGCCGGAGGCCGTTCGTGAACCGTACCCGAGCGCCAAGGCGTCCGGCTCTTCGCAAAAAAATCTTAGCTTTATCGCTATGAACACGCAGCTTAAATCTATCCTTCGCAGCTTCCGGAAATACCCGACCTTTTCCGTCATCAACCTCGGAGGTCTGTCCATCGGTATCGCCGCCTCGTTCATCCTCCTTGTCTACTCGCAACGCGAGCTCAGTTGCGATCGACATTTCCGCGATGCCAACCGCATCGTCCGGATCGGCACCGACTTCTTCCAGATGGGCCCCTTCGCCTTTAGCCAGCCCATGCTGCGGCCATTGGCGCTGGCCAGCTGCAAGGATGTGCAGGATGCAACTGCCATCGATGCCGGTGACGAGACACCCATCCGCACCAGTATCAGCGACCGGGCTTTCACCGGCATCACCCCTTATTATATCGACTCTTCCTTCTTCGCCGTCTTCTCCTATGAGACCGCCGCCGGCGCTATCCCCAGCCATGGCCTGGCTCCCGGCGAGGCCATTCTCTCGGCCACAGAAGCCCTCAAATTCTTCGGCAAAGAAGATCCGGTCGGAAAGACCATCTATGTCGGAAAGCAAATGACCCCTTGCAAGGTGGTCGCCATACTGAAAGAAACCTTTGCCAAATCTCACCTCGATCCGCAGGTGCTGCTATACCAGGCTCCTGACCCCGATGCCGGCTCTGCAGTCTGGGCCTCCTCCAGCAAATACAATTATTTTAAACACAAACCGCAGGGCTCCATCGCCGGCCTCAATACCTGGCTCGATCGCGTCCGCGAAAAGATCGTCTACCCCGCCAGCCATTCCCCCAAGCCCTATGACCAGTGGAAGACCAGCGGCGAATCTATTTCCTTTATTGTCCAGCCGCTGACCGATATCTACTTCCATTCCGACCTGAAATTCGATCTCACCCCCGGCGGTAACCTCACACAGGTCCGGCTGCTGGGCGCCATCAGCCTGCTGCTCATTGCCCTGGCCGTTATTAATTACATCAACCTCGTCACAGCAAGATCTTCTGTCCGGGCGAAAGAGATCGGGTTGAAAAAGACATTCGGCGCCGCCCGGCTACACCTCATCGACCAGATCCTCAGGGAATCCCTGCTATTCAGCGCCCTCGCCATGATCCTGGCCTGCGGCCTCATCCAGGTCATCCTCTTCGGATATACCTGGCTTACCGGCAACGCCCTCACCGGCCCCATTCCCTTCCTGTCCGCCAACTACGTCTGGCTGGTTCTCTTCTCCCTCGCCGTAGGCCTGCTGGC
>PMUF01000665.1 GCA_003167015.1 Chitinophagaceae bacterium
TGGTATACGTATGCGTACCGTTGAGCGTGATCGTCTTGTTGTCGATGAGCCGGGTAATGGCGAGGTTGTTGAAGGTCACGGTCACGACAGCGCCGGCATCACGCCATACTACACCCTGTGCAATGGAGATGACGACAGAACCGGTACGGGTACGGTCCATCGCACAGTTGGTACCGTTATAGGTGATCGTGATCGTGCGGGGATTGTCTACCGTATCGACCGTCACGACGGCATCGCAAATGGTCGTCTCTATGGTGTCGTTATTGCCGGGGCCGCCCAGCGCTTGAATACCGTTGCGAATGGCCGGCGCCAAGGCGGCGCCGGTGACACTGGTCTCGGTCACCATGGCAGTATTGGCATCATCGAAAGCTGCATCCGATTCCGTAGAGGCGCGGCTTACATCATCCGAAGATGTCGATACCTGAGTAGTCGTTTCAGTAGTGGAAGAGCTGGAAGAATTGCTTTTCTTACAGGAAAATAAAACGCCGGTTACGGCGGTGATGATAAATAGCTTAGAAAGGGTTGCGGTCTTCATGTGGTTGATTTTAGTAGTTTTTCAAGTTTTCCGTAAATGGATTTAATTAGGACCAATGGTGATACGGATAGTTTAACGGGGGAATGGATATATTATTTTTCTGTCATGTAAAAGAAAAGCTCCTTTGACGCGTTATTAACAAAACCAGCCCCAAAAACCTCTGCTCATGCGTCGCTTTCTGTCCTTTATCCTTATTATCCTTTCCCTGCAGGCATGGTCGCAATCGAGTTGTAATACACACTCCACCTTATTCAAATTCGATCCCCGGATGAGACCAAGAACTTTCACGGAAAAGCTGGGCAATCATCCGCAGTTCCCCTTTCTGCAATATGACAGTGGCATCGTCACGCGCCCCCTTTTCGTTAAAGCGGCCAAGGACCCGGCCAGCCGCAAGCACTTTACAAAAGAATTCGCAGCCTTCAATGATCTGTTGCACGAGATCGGGTTCACCAATGGCTACAAAGACCTGAGAACATCGAATATAGAAAACCTCTTTATCAATCCCGGCACGATCGGCAACCTCGGGTTTTTCAATAAGGAGAATAATTATATTTATGTCAGGCTCAATCCCGAAGGAGAAGGAGATGATGGCATCGCCGCCTGGAGGATAACGGGTCCGGCAGGTTGTTATTTTTATGTCCTGCACACTTGCGGGAATGCCTTTTTTGCCAATGACCCGGCGGCGGGCGCCGGCTGTTGCCGGGATATCACCATCAAAGCGCAGACCGATACTTTATCGGCGGGCCACCCTGCACATGACCGGCCCCTCCATATCAGCATCCGCTTTTACCAGGCGATGATCGTTGCGGGGAAGAAGCGCAATACAACGGACACGTTCGTCCGCCTGATCCGCAGCATCGATACCATCACCACTGTCAAAGACAGCAGCTCCTTGCCAGCGAAAGTATACGGCAAAGAATGGTTCAGCCAGGTGCTGGCATGCCGCGATACCCTGTTATCGATCCGGATCCCGCTGGCAGCGGATTCGACGGCAGGCAACGACAGTCTCCATTATACCCTTGCGGATACTTCCTATATCAGGCAATACAAGGGCAACGACGACTGTCACCAAAAATGGGAAATTGCCGTCGATGGCGGAGGCTCCTTCAATTCCATTCCCCGTTACGACAATACGACCGAACATACCCGGACGAATGGCGCGCAGCTGGCGGGCGAGCTGACTATTTCACGCATCTTCAGTCATTGGTTCCAGGCAGGCCTCTCTGCCTCCTATATCACCCTTTCTTACCAGGATGACCTGCCCTATCCAGGCTCTGCCGCCAATACCTACAACACGGTCTACCCGGCTAAACCTATTATCCCTGTCCAGCTCTTCGGCAAGGCAACCATCGGCGGACCGCTCGGATGGCAGTCCAATGTGTCTTTGTCCGCGGGCTATGGGATTCCGATAGGCGACGGCCAAATCGTCAACAGCGGTAATACGCTGACTACAAAGCCTTCCCTGAAAGGCGGTTCGACCGCGGGCCTCCGGCTGGGCATTGCCTATTTCTTCAGCTGCCGGTTCGGGCTCAGCCTGTCGGCTGCCGGGCAATACTTCGACAATAAAGGCTCGATCATGACTTATCATCTCGTGGCATTGCCGGTCACGCTGGGCTTAAGGTTCAGATTTTAAGTGTATACACTTATTTTATAGTAAAAAAAAGACGCTAAATCCGGCGCCGGAAAATCTTATGCGGTTTTAAGCGTTATATGTGGCTATAACCCTGACCCTTAGACCCCGCAACCTGTATGAGAATCGTTTTGAATGCAAAAATTGCCTTACAGCGCAAGATAGCATGGCTTCTGTTCTTCTCTTTTTTTTCCCTCTGTTTTGGTGGATGGCTGATCTATTTCAATATGGCGGACAAGAAGATTGCCTTCGCCCTGATCGGCGGCAATGTGCTGATGTTTGCCTTTATCTTCATTATCCTCGTCCGTCTCAACCAGGACATCGAGCTGCGTAAACAAGCCGAAGGCAGATTAAGGGAAAACCAGGCATGGCTGCAGTCCATCCTGGACAATACCACTTCGCTGATCTACATCAAAGACCCCGAACAGCGCTATGTCATGATCAATCGCCGGTTCAGAGAAGTGTTGCAGGCCGAGGATAGCCTGGTGATAGGACGCACGGATCGTGATTTTAGCGAAGATGCCGCGGCAGATCGCTACAAATCGCTGGATGACGAAGTGATCCGGTCAGGAAAATCACTGGAGACCGAAGAGGTGGTTGTGTCGGGCGGCAAGGATGTGCACCTGCTATCGATCAAATTCCCCTTGCTGGACAACAATGGCAGACCAATCGGTATCGGCGGCATCGCCACGGATATTACGGAAAGGGTGCAATATCAGCAACAGCTGATCGCTGCTACCCGGGATGCGCACAAGGCCAAAGAGATGCAAGAGCTGTTCCTGGCCAATATGAGCCATGAGATCCGGACGCCCATGAATGGGATCGTCGGCATGACCGAGTTGGCGCTGGAGACCGAGCTGGACCTGACGCAGCGTGAATATCTGGACGCGGTGAAGTATTCGGCCGACG
>PMUF01000233.1 GCA_003167015.1 Chitinophagaceae bacterium
TCAACCTCGTCCTGGACTATGGCGACCACGACCCCAATACCCCCACCCCAACCCCCTCTACAACCTGGGGCTGCCGCCTCGACCCATTTTCCAATGGCAAACCCGGCTTCGACTGGCGCACCTACCGCCTCTGCCGCAGGTTCCTCATGTTCCATATCTTCCCTGAGCTCGACAGCAATCCCGTTCTCGTCAAATCGCTCGACCTGCAGTATCGCTATTACAACTTCCAGCCTGTCGCCGATCCCTATACGCTGACGCTCGCGGAGGCCGACTTCATCACATCCGCGACCGTGACAGGCTGGGTGGGCACCCAAGCCGGCGGCTACCAGCAATACAGCTATCCCCCGTTGCAGCTGACCTACCAGCTACCCGTCTGGGACAGCACCGTGCAGACCATCAGCGCGGAAAACCGGCAGAATATCCCCGCCGGGCTGAGTGGAGCTTATCAATTCACCGATCTGTACAATGAAGGCATCGCCGGCATCCTCAGCGAACAGTCCGAGGGCTGGTATTACAACCACAACCTCGGCAACGGCGTCTTCACCCCCGCCGGCCTCATCGCCCCAAAACCTTCTTTCACCGGGCTCAATGGCGGCGGCCTTCAATTGACAAGCCTCACCGGCGACGGCAGAAAATTCATCGTCAGCACCCAGCGACCCAACATGGGCTACTTCGAGCTCAGAGACGACACCCGGCGCTGGCTGCCCTTCATGGCCTTCGACCGCTATCCCGCCGTCGATCTCGAGGACCCGAATATCAAGTTCATCGACCTCAATGGCGACGGCATGCCCGATGTCGTCCTCTCGGAAGAAATGGTCTTCACCTGGTACCCCGCAGCAGGCGTATGCGGCTATGACTCCCCCGAGCTCGCCCCCAAATCTTTTGACGAAGAAAAAGGCCCGGCCATTGTGTTTGCTGACCCGGTCCAAAGCATATTCCTTGCCGACATGACCGGCGACGGCCTCACCGACATCGTCCGCATCCGCAACGGCGAGATCTCCTACTGGCCCAATCTCGGCTATGGCATCTTCGGCGCAAAAGTCAACATGACGAATGCCCCGGAATTCGACACGATAGATGCCTTCAATCCCGCTTATTTACATTTGGCAGACATCAACGGCACCGGCGCCACCGACATCCTCTACCTTGGCCAGGATAAGCTGCGCGCCTGGCTGAACCTCAGCGGCAATGCCTGGGGCGATCCCTTCGAAGCCCCCGCCTTCCCGCATACCGCAAGCCCTAACCAATTGTCGGTAGCGGACTTCCTCGGCAACGGAACGGCCTGCATCGTCTGGTCTTCCCCCCTGGAGGCCAATGCAGACGAACCGATCCAATACATCGACCTCATGGGCGGAAAAAAACCCTACCTCATGAACGGCTATACCAATGGGATGGGCAAACAAGTCACCATCGCCTACAAATCATCAACCTGGTATTACCTGCAGGACAAAATGGCCGGCACGCCATGGATCACCAAACTATGTTTTCCCGTCCAATGCGTCGCGGGCATAACGACGCAGGATATGGTCTCCGGTACGCAATATGCGAGCTCCTATACCTATCACCACGGCTACTACGACCACCTGGAAAAAGAATACCGCGGCTTCGCGAGAGTCGAACAGACAGATACGGATATCTTCGACACAAATGCCGTCGCGGACCAGACGCCGATGCTGACGAAGACATGGTTCCACACGGGGGCGTATTTCGGCCTGAATAATATCCTCCATCAATTAGCGGCGGAATATTTCCAAAACCCCTCTTCCTTCAAAGAATACAACCTGCCCGAACCCATCCTCCCGCCCAACCTCACGGCCGACGAAGCGCGCGAGGCCGTCCGCGCCTGCAAGGGAATGACCCTGAGACAAGAAGTCTATGCGCCGGACGCCCCCGCCACCAGCCCCATGCTCGCCAGTTGCCCCTACTCGGTCGCCGAGCATAATAACAACATCACCATGTTGCAGCCACAGGGCCCCAACCTGTACGCGGTGTTCTTATCGGTGGAGAGCGAATCCCTGACATATGGGTACGAACGTAACCCCGGCGACCCCCGCATCGCCCATACCCTCAATACGGCCTTCGATCAATAGGGAAATATCATTGACGCCTACACCGTGGTCTATGCGCGTCAGCCCATAAACCCCATCAACCCCGGCGGAATGACATTGCCCGGCAGTCAGCCCCTGCCCAATGCCGTTATATCGGTACAGCAGATCACTTGTATCCTCTATACCCGTCACAACTACACCGCCGATATCATCACTGCCACGACATATCGCCTCCGCGCCGCCTGCGAGACGATCACGTCCCAACTAACCGGTATCAACCCCGCCGCCGCTTACTACAGCATCAGCGACTTCACCAATCCAGCCGCCACACCCACATTAGTCCTGCTAAAACACGACCGGACCCTCTTCCTGCAGGACGACCTGAAAACACCCATGCCCCTCTATAGCATGGACACCCTCGGCCTGGGATACCAGCAATACCACCTGGCCTTCAACGCCGCAACAACCGCCCTGACCGGCAGGGCGACGCCGGCCCTGCTGCAAAGCGGTCAATACGTAGAATCCGACACGCTGATGGCCGCACATCTCTTCCCCTCCACCGACGCCACCGGCGAATGGTGGGCGCCCTCGGGCACCATCGTCTGGCTCAACGGCGGAATTGCGCAACCTTTTCTATTGCCGTATCAATATCTCGATGCCTATGGCTATGCGACGACGCTGAAGTACGATCCCCATTCGCTGCTGCTGACCAGGGTGACGGATGCCATCGGTAATTCGACGACGGCGGCCCCGATCGACTACCGCGTGCTGTTGCCGCAGACGGTCACCGATGCCAATGGCAATGCCACCGATTATAAATATGATGGCCTCGGATGGCTGGTAGCCTTCGCCCAGCGCGGAAAAGGCGAGGGCGATACCTTCGACGCCACCTTTACCGCCGATCTCACGCCGGCGCAGTTGACGGGTTTCTTCAGCGACCCCTATACCAACGGGCCCGCGCTGCTCCGGGGCGCGACGACAAGATATATCTATGATTTTGTATCCGGCGGACCCTTCAGCGCAGGTGTCGTAGGCAGAACGATACATGCCGGCCAGACGCCCGACCCCCGCGTAAATGCCACAGCCGTGCCCTATCAATATAGCTTTGAATACACGGATGGCCTGGGCAGGATCGCCATGAAAAAGATCCAGGCAGATGCGTCCACCGGGACACCGCCGGCCGGCAGTTGCACGGGGCCGAACTCACCGCAACACCAATGGATCGGCAACGGCAAAACGGTCTATAACAATAAAGGCAAGCCTGTCATGCAGTACGAGCCCTATTTCAGCCCCACCCCCAATTATGAACAAGCGCCCGCCAACGGTGTGACCGCCATCATCCACTATGACGCCCCCGGCCGGGCCATCCGGGCCGATTTTCCCGACGGCAGCTTCTCGATGACGCAATTCGATGGCTGGGTCCAGATCATCTCCGATCCGAACGATACGGTGAAGGACAGTGCATGGTATCAAACCTTCCTCCATTCCCCCGATCCGCTGGATGTCGATGCAGCGAACAAGGCATACGTCCACTACGCTACGCCCACTGCCGCACACCTCGACCCCCTCGGTAGAAATTTCTATTCGGTCGCTTTCAATAAAGACAGCAGCGGCAACCCCCTGCTCTACGCTACGCAAACGATCCTCGATCTGGCCAACAATCCCCTGTCGGCTATAGACCCCATGGGCAATACCGTCATGCAGTGGGACTATGATCTGCTGAACCGCCGGGTCCATCAGTTGAGCATGGATACCGGCGAACGCTGGATGCTCCACGATGTGATGAACAAACCATGGGCGCAATGGGATATCAATGGCGCGAAGGTGATCGATTACACCTACAGCTATGATGTCCTTCACCGGCCGCTGCAATCCGCCGTAAACATTAACGGCACGCCCTACCTGCCGGCCTACAATGTATATGGAGAAAATATTTCCATCCATGGCGCCTCCGACACGGACAACAACCTCAGGGGAAGACTGTACCGCCAATTCGATGAATCAGGGCTGGTGACGAACTACCTGTATGATTTCAAGGGCAACCTCGTCCAGACCAGCCGCATCTTTGCCACTGCCTTCCGGGCCGCCACCGCCGGCTGCCCCGTCGTGCCCTGGACAGGAACGGCCGGTGATACGAGCCTGCTGGATAATACGGAAGAATATATCACCCTGGTGACATATGATGCAGTGAACAGGCCCATGTTGTATACCCGGCCCTTCATTCCCGCAACGGCCGGGGTCGTTATCCCCCTTCCTTATTCGCAGCCGGCGGTCAACAAGGCCGATATCTATGTCCCCGGTTACGGCGAGTCGGGTGCGTTGAATACCGTCAGCCTGTACTATGGCGGAGGCGCAACGGCCACTCCTTATGTCACCAGGATCTGCCATAACGAAAAAGGGCAACGGCTCTGTATCCAGTATGGCAACAATACAGTCACGCGCTATACGTATGATCCGGATACTTTTCGCCTCACGCGCCTGCTGACCACGGCCAATACCGGAACCACCATCTTGCAGGATCTGAATTACTACTATGACCCCGTCGGCAATATCACCTACCAGCTCGATAAGGCACAGCCGCCCATCTTCTATAACAACCAGCAGGTCTCATCCGATGGAAATTATACCTATGATCCCATTTACCGGTTGATCAGCGCCACCGGACGCGAGCAGATCGGACAAAACACCGTGGATGAAGGGCCCTCCAATACCAATTTCCGCAACTACCCCTTCGATGCGGCGCCCATACCGGCCCCTACCGATCCCCTGGCCATGCGCAACTATACCCAGACCTACACCTATGACGCCGTGGGGAATATGTTGCAGCTGCAACACGCCGCCGGAACAGGCAGCTATACCCGCAATTTCGTCTATAACAACAATCCCGTTCCCGGGGCCAATAATCAGCTGCTCTCGACGACGGTGGGCGCCAATCCCGCCATCAACTATACCTATGACGGACATGGCAATATGCTGAACCTTCCCCAATTACCCGCCATGGCATGGGATTACAAAGACCGGTTCACCTCTGCCACGCAACAGTCCGTAGCCGCCGGGACGGGGCAGACCACTTACTACAACTACGATGCGGGCGGCGCGCGAACGAGAAAAGTGACCATGAGCGCAGCTTCCGCGGCTTCCGCCCCCGGCCTGTTGTCGGAACGGCTGTACATCGGCAATTTTGAAATATACCGCACGTACGGGCCGGGCGGCGCGATAACCCTGCAACGGGAAACCCTGCATGTGATGGACGATAAAAGCAGGGTCGCCATGATCGACAACAAGACGACCGACACCGCCGGCGCCGATACCACCAGCCTCGATACCTATTACCCGCGATACCAGTACGCCAACCATTTGGAAAGCGCCGTGTATGAACTGGACGGCAGCGCGGATATCATTTCTTATGAAGAGTATCACCCCTTCGGTACCACCTCCTACCAGGCCATGGATGCCGGCCTCGACGTGCCCATGCGCCGGTACCGCTATACTGGAAAGGAACGGGATGAAGAGACCGGATTGTATTATCATGGGGCAAGGTATTACGCTCCCTGGTTATGCCGCTGGACGAATGCCGACCCGATAGGGCTGGGGGACGGCGTCAATGTATATATCTACACGGCCGATAATCCCATCATGTTCAAAGACCCCTCGGGGACCGATGGAGAAGTGTGCAGCGTGCAGGATGATGACGTGGCGCAGGTATGCCAGGTACAGGATGCCCCGGCCGACGAGCCCAATTCATCCCAGGCGCCCGACCCGCCGCCACCGCCGCCGCCTCCGCCGGCGGAAGACACTCCTGAGGAAGCACCTGCCCCCAAGCCCAGCGTAGGGCGAAGACTTTTAACCGGGGGCGTGGAGGTGTTGCAGGTAGTCGGAGGCGGTCTTGAAATAGCGGGCGGACTGGTAGGGGGAGGATTATCGTGTGTGGAAACCGTTGGGGCAGGATGTGTCGTTGGGGCAGTGGTCGCCGGCCATGGGGTGGATAACGCTACCTCAGGGCTCGGATCGATTGGTTCAGCCATATTTGGAGAATCGCAAGTCCATAAGACGTACACCCATAGAGCCATTGCCGCCACGGCGGAAGCAGCCGGCGCTACCCCGAATCAGTCGGAGTGGATCGGCACCGGCGGGGACATCATCATTGGCGTGGGCGGAGGGCTTTTAGCCAAGGCGCCGGTCGTCGCCACAGCAGGTGAAGAGGCGCTGACCAGTACTGCGGCCAATACCGGGGCCAATGCCGCCGATGCCACGGCCAATACCGCAACCAATGCGGCGGGCACTACCGCGGCTGATACCGCGGCCCAGGCTCCTGGGGGATCGCTCACCCTGGGCTTTAAACCCAACAGTGTAGGACCGGTTGGCCATAATGTGGTGGAAATCGCCTCCGGTACGGGCAGTAAGACCTACCAATTGGCCGCCACCGGAGAGCTTAAACCATTGTTGAAGGGAACGGCTTCGGCATTCGGCAAACGCCCGGCAGTGAATGCAGCTCAATACCTGTTCGTAAAATTCTCTGCCAGCGCAGGCCAGGTGCAAAACGCCGAGTCCATGGCCGCACAGCTCGCAGCGAGAGGCACAGTACCGTGGAGCGTATTCGGACCGAATTGTGCCACTGACGCCGCTGCCGTGCTACGGGCGGGCGGTGCTTCGATCCCCAGCTGGGCCGTCTCTCCGGGCCTTTTATACCTGGGGGCAAAAGCGGGTCAGGCGCCCTTTGTCATCATCGTCGGCGGGGCCGCAGTGGCGCCGACGGCCACCGATCCTCGAAATTGATTAACCTTAAACCGTTCAATGAAATATTATGAAACCCATCACTTCTCCTATCAAATTAAATGACACCGGCGCCGCCGTAAAGGACCTGCATAACGCTTTGCTGTCTATCGCCATGAACTCCGGCGGCCGGTTTGCCCACTTATTGAAGGACCCCAAATTCCTCCGGCAGTGGACGATCGAATTCAATTCGGCTACCTTCGGTGAGGCTACCGCACAGGCTGTAGCGCTTCTCCAGCAGCAAGCAGGCCTTAAACAAACCGGCAAGGTCAATAAAAATACCGCCGCCGCCATCAACGTCCTCCTGGGCGCCAACGNNCACGCCCCCCTGAAGGTCTACGGAACCGTCTATGACGAATGGATCGAACCGCTGAAAGCCGCACCGGTCATGATCTTCGACAAGGACATCCGCAGCGAACACCGGCTGGCGGAAGGCGAAACAGACGACAAAGGCAATTATTCCCTGACCTATTCCAGGCATAAACTAACCCGGCAAGACGCCGGGGGAGCGAACCTCGTCGTCAAAGTCTACGGCGACGATGGCGATCCCATCTATACCAGTCCTGTCAACTATAGCGCCACGGCGCAATTACAGGTCAATGTCAATCTCGGCCCCCGGGCCTACATGGGCCCCTCCGCATTCGTAAAAAATGTGCAGCTGATCAAACCCTTTATCGGCGATATCCCCATCGGTGACCTGACGGAAAATACAAAGGTGCATGACCTGAGCTTCCTGATCAGCAAAACCGGCATCGCCACGGCGACGCTGCTCCAGCTCGTAGCCGCCTTCCGGTTTGAAAAATGGACAAAAGTAGCAGCGGAGGTCTATTATGGTATCCTCAAACTCTCCGCCTCCAAACTCCCTACCGACGTAGACACAACCATCGAACAGGCCTACATCAATTTTTGGAACGCCACCGTGACCACCATGATGTCCACATTGCAGCAATCCGCCATCAACAATATCGTCACCTATGCTTTGCTCAAACACAGCGACGAGATCCAGACCGCATTGCAGAAGCTGCAAACCGCCCCGCCACAGGATTCCGGCGCCACCCAGCCCCTGCCGCCGGTTTATTCCAACATCAACACCGCAGGGCTCAACGCCGCCCAGCAACAGGACTTCCTCAACCTGTACAGCTCCACCGCCATGAGCCCGTCATTCTGGACGACCCTGGCGCAGGACAAAAGCTTCCAGGGCGCAACCGCCGTCATCAATAAATTGCAGGTCGTCTACCAGGTCGCCGCCTGGACAACCAACAATACATCCCTCACCTCCGCCATCATTCAGCAATTCTCGATCAACTCGGCACAGGATATCGCCAAACTGGTCACCAACAACGTCAGCGACTGGGTAACCTTTATCAATAATTCCAATACCGTCCCCGCCGGAACCAGTCAGGCGGCCACCGTACAGGCCCTTGCTGCTACCATAGCGACTAACGTCGAACGGCTCTATCCCACCCAGGTCCTCGCCGACAGGTTCTCGAAGAATACCACTTTGCAACTCCCCAATCAGTCCGTGATCACAAACATCCTCAGCAATACCGCGTTCGACATAACGAAGAGCGTACCCTCGTTCATCAGACAAAACCCCCTCCCCGCAGGCTCCGACACCAAAGCCATCACCAACCAGGTACTGGGGATCCAAAGGACGAATAAAGTCACCGCCAGCGCCGATAACACCCTCATCCTTCTCGCCGATAATATCCAGTCGGCGCGCCAGATCTATGCGATGGGCAAAGACAATTTCGTCAGTACCTACAGCGCCTCCATCGGCAGCACGTCATCCGAAGCCATCTACGACAACGCCGCCGCGATCCATGCCGGCGCCACCAGCCTCATGGGCCAGCTGGTCAGCCGCGTCAATAACCCCGCCACCCGCGTCTTCGCCAATTACAACAACCAGCTGCCTACCTCCACGCTGATGAACGATTACCCCGACCTCGCCAATTTGTTCGGCATCGCCGCCTCCTATTGCGAATGCACCGACTGCGAGTCGTTTCTCGGCATCCCCGCCTACCTGGCGGACCTGCTGGATTTCCTGTACCAGCGGACGACCGCTTCGGGATCGGCCGTGCCCAATGCAAGGGCCGCCCTGCTGGCCAACAGCTATACTTTTTCCGATGGGATGATCAGCAACGCCCTGTGGCACCGCCGGCCCGATATCGGGGACATCGATATGAATTGCAACAATACCAACACCGAGCTGCCCTATATCGATATCGTCAACGAATTACTGGAGGACTATATCATCCCGCCGGTCGCCGGCATCAAAGTGGCTATGCCGGGCAAAGACGGGCTCATCTATTTTATTTACTGGCTCCTCTACTATCTGAAGGCGGGGACCATCAATCCCTATCTGTGGAACAAAATAGTCACCATCATCGGCAATGATCCGAAAACCCCGATCTGCAATATTTCGCTGCTCACCAAACAGGCCGTCGTATCCGACGTGTTCTTCTCCGACGGCGAGAACCTTCCCGAATGGGTCGGACCTCCGTTAGTCGATGTCAATCCCTATGGCCCGCTCTTCGCCCAGTGGATGATCCGGGACCAATACATCACCCTGAAGGTCAATTTGATGTTTGGGGAGTATGTCCTGAGGGATAAGGGACAGCTCTTCCCTAACGCAGCCCTCACCAAATTTCCTTTGGATATCGCGGCGCTGGAAAAAGATTCCGCGCTGACCGATGCCGCCGTGCTCTATTACACCGCGCTGACCAAAAGCAGCGACAATTATACTTTCGCCAGCGTCAACGAGGGGGGCGGTAACGAAGAGAATGAAAAATATTTCTACCTGGTCATCCAGGAGGTCCACCAGACACACCTGACCACCGATGAGATCAACGCCAACCCCGAATACACCAATACCAATGTCTATAATTCGCTGAGCGATCCCTTCGATGATAACGGCAACAACAAATGGGGCCTGTACCAGCTTGACGGCGGAATGATCCCCATCAGCCTGCCCTTCGACCTCTATTTTACCGAGGCCAATACCTACCTGCAAAAAATAGGTGTACAACGGTACAGCCTCATCGATACCTTCCGGCGGCAGGACGGCTCCTCCCTCGACAGCGAAGTGATCGCCTATATGGGCCTTTCCACGGGAGACGAAGACATCATCTTTACACCCCGTTTTACCGCGAATATCAATGCAGGGGCGGCAGGAGATCCGCAACTGCAATTCTGGGGCCAGCTCCTCGATGGCAGCGGCAATGTGCCGGTGGCCCCATTCCTCGCGGAAAGCGGACTCGATTTCCAGCAATTGCAAACCTTGCTGACGGTCATCTTCATCAATCCGCCGGGAGCCAACAACAGCTATATCGCCGATGCCGGCACAACAACGATCACCGTCGCCGGGAAACCCGGCATCACCATCTATGATCCCTGCAATATCGGCGAGCTGGTGATTGCCAATGTGACGTCCCAGAAAATGGACGCCATCAACCGGTTTGTCCGGCTATGGAATAAGCTGAACATCCTGACGACCATCTCCATGCATGAGCTCGATCTGTGCATCAACTGCACTTCTATCGGCAGCGGAGCGCTGAACATGCCGTTTGCGGAACAGCTGTTCTATTTCCTGCAATTGATGAATCAGCTGTCCCTCAGCGCGACCCAGACCATCGTGCTCTACCAGGATATCGACACCTTCACCGATATATACGACAGCACCTTTGTCAACCTGTACCAGCAGCTTTTCCAGAACCGCCAGATCAGCAATCCGCTCGTCCCCGCCTTTACGCTTCCGATCACTATACCCTATCCGATCACGGATACCACCCACAACGCGGGCGCCGTACCCGTCATCCTTACTGCCTGTCAGATAACGCAAGCGGATCTGACGAACATCCTGAACCTGCCCTATCCGCCCA
>PMUF01000632.1 GCA_003167015.1 Chitinophagaceae bacterium
CCTGCCAATCGGTGCCCGGTCCCAGTTTGGACGGGTTAGAAAATTCTACCCGCGGTTGGAGACCGAATTCGGAGGCAAGCGTATTTTCATACGCGGCATATTGGGGCAGTTTCATCACCTTCAGAAATTTTCCCTGGTCCTGATCGCCGTAGTAGCCGTCGTAGGTGATCCTGGACTGGCCCGCTTTCGCGCGTTTAGTGGTGATGATGATTACGCCGTTGGCGCCGCGGCTGCCATAGATGGCAGTGGCTGACGCGTCTTTTAAGATGTCGATGGATTCGATATCGTTAGGATTCAGCGATGCCAGTACACTGGGGCTCGTCTCCTGCTCGCTGGGGCTGGCCTGACTAGTCAGCTGCTGGCCGGTATTGGCATTCCCATCGATCTGAACCCCGTCGACAACATAGAGAGGTTCGCTGCCGGAGAAGGACGTGATACCTCTTACCCGAACGGATACAGCCGCTCCCGGCGCACCCGAATTTTCGGTGACCGTCACACCGGCAGCCTTGCCCTGCAGCATCTGATCAACGGTGGACTGTGGAATATCGGCGATATCCCTTGAGGACACCGATGAAATGGCGCCATTGACGTCTCCCCTTTTCTGAGTGCCATATCCGATGACCACTACGTCTCCCAGTGTGGAGGAGGCAGAGTTCAACGTAACGGTAAGGGTGGTGTTGTTACCAATGGCTACTTCCCGATCGGTCATTCCGACAAAGGAGACGACAATAGACTTGCCCCCGGGTGGAATTGCTAGCGTGAATTTCCCGTTTGCATCCGTGGTAGTGGCAGTCTTGAAGCCTTTAACCGTGATGGTGGCGCCGGGGAGAGGTTGGCCCTTTTCGTCGGATACTGATCCGGTGATTGTCTTTTGCTGGGCGTAGGAGTGAGAGAGGACAAATACTCCCATTATCAATAAGAGTATTTTATTAAACACTTTTTTTCGCATATAGCAAGCTTGTTTTAGAAAGCCAAAGGTAGGGTGATGTTTAGCTCAAATACTAATGAATTTTTATCCAAAAATTGGTGATTTTTTACCTTTTTGCGGGCATAGCAATTGCCAGGCACAGGCATAGGTTTAAAAATCAGTAGTTTAATGGCGTCGATCCGGGGGCAAAGTTTTGATACTTTTTTAGCTCAATCTTATTAAAATTGGACACCTGACAGGAAATCTTTATATTTATTACTGTAAACCTGTAAAGCTGGCCATATGAGCACTGCTATCATGCGTGAGATCACTCCCCTCACGCAAAACGACTGCTTCACTATTTTCTCGCGGGTAAAAAAGGAATTTACTTTCCCGCTGCATTACCATGAAGAGATGGAATTGAACCTGATCATGAACGCCAAGGGGGCGAGGCGGATCGTAGGCGATCACATCGATTCCATCGATGACCTTGAACTGGTGCTCGTAGGTCCGAACGTCTATCATGCCTGGTTCACGCATCAATGCATCAGCGAAGAGATCCGTGAAGTAACGATCCAATGGCATAAGGACCTCTTCGAGGACAAATTGCTGCGAAGGAATCAATTGAGTTTTATCCGAAGTATGATGGAGCGGTCGCAGAAAGGGATCTTATTTTCCCGCGAGACGATTAAGGCAGTGATGCCGCGGCTCCTTTCGCTGAACCAGAAGAACGGGTTCGATGGGGTGCTGGAGCTGTTATCTATCCTGCATGACCTGTCTACCTCGCGGAACATGCGGACCTTGTCGGATGGGTCTTTCACTAACCAGCATTTTACTTACAATAGCCGACGGATCGAGAGGGCATTCGAGTATATGAATACGAATTATGACAAGCCGATCACGCTGGGTGAGGTGGCGAAGCTGGTGAGCATGACGGACGTGTCCTTTAGCCGGTTCATCAAAAAGAGAACGGGCAATACCTTCGTCGACAGCCTGAACGAGATTCGCCTTGGGCATGCCTCGAGGATGCTGATCGATACGACGCATTCCATCTCGGAGATCTCCTATCATTGCGGGTTCAACAACATCTCCAATTTCAACCGCATTTTCAAGAAGAAAAAGACATGTACGCCAAAAGAGTTCCGGGAGAATTTTACTTCGGGGACGCGGGTGTTTATTTAGTGAACGGCCTGGGCCGACGCATTCGCGGCGTTTGCGCGGACCAGATCCATATCTGGCCTGGACTCGTCGGTGAGGGCCACTTTGCCTCTTTCCTTGCGGACGATGCGGGAATACAGGGATATTTCCTTATCGAAGAGAAAGCGGAAAAATAGTTTTGTCCATGACATATGGTACTTGAGGTTGTCGTAGTAGCCGGGGGCGCTCTTACGGATCTGGGGCAGTTTATTCCACGGAATGGAAGGGAAATCGTGGTGTTCGTTATGATAGCCGACATTGAAAGCTACGATATTAAGCACGCCGTAGTAGCTGAAGGTCTCCTGTTGTTCGTCATGGGTCAGGTAGTGTTCCTGTATCCAGCGGGCGCCGAGGGGGTGAAGGCCGACGGAGAAGAAGAAACTCAGCAGCAGGTAACCGATGGCCTTAGGGCCGAGGAAATACCAGATAGCGGCAATGAAGACGGCTTCGGCCGCGAAGTTGAGGGCCACCCATTTATCGAAGGGCTTGATCTCGCGGAGTCTTTGGATGCGGAAGATCTGGAACAGGGGATAGAACAGCAACCAGACGATCTTGCCGATGAAATAGTTGTTGATCAATTTTGCCTCCCACCGGTTGGGCAGGTCGGCATCCAATTCGTGTACACCCTGGAAGGAGTGATGTTTGATATGATAACGCTCGAACGACACGGAGCTGGGGAACAATTGGGGGAGGTTGGCGAGGATGCCGGACAGGCGGTTGGCGGCGCGGCTTTTGAACAGCAGGTGGTGGGCGCATTCATGGATCATGACGAAGAGGGAGTGATCGGCAAAAGCGCCGAGCAGATAGGCTGCACCGACGATGATCCACCAGGAACTGCCTTTTACCAGCCAGGCCATGGCGACCTGGAACAGGACGAGGCCAAGGACGGCAAAGAACGTATAGTTATTCTTTCCGATGAGTTTTCTCACTTCGGGATGCTGCTGTAAAATCTTTTTGGTACGGAGACGATGGGGCTCCTGTTTGTCGGAATACACGAAATCTGTTCTCTGTGACATAGGCAAAAACTGGAGTTTTAAGGGGTCAAGATACAGAAAAAACGGCTAATTCAGGTCCGGGCTGTTTAAGGTTTAACGTTTTCAAAAAGAAAGCCAGGTCTGGCGGCAGACCTGGCTGTTTTATCCCTGAATTCCCGTTGTTTCCTTATTCTGCTGAAGCTTCTTTATTGACCGAGCTTTCGGCCAAACCGGTCAAGGTCGTATCGGCCTTTTTTTCTTCCGACAGGGTCTTTTCGAGGAGGGAGGCGATCTCTTGGTGGCCGAGTGTCCGGGCGATCTGGGCCAGGCCTCCGTAGGTGGCGATCTCATAGTGCTCGGCCTTTTGACCGGCCAGGATCAGAGCCACATCGCGGGTGGAGGTACCCTTTTCGGTATCTTCGATGATGCTGGCGCCTTCTTCGGTGATCCCGGCCATGGCGTCGCATTTTTTGGCCTCTGCCTTTTCACCCATCAGGGAGAATACTTTTTCCAGCCTGTTGACGTGTTCTTTGGTCTCTTCGAGATGGCTGTTGAAGGCGCCCCTCAGTTCTTCGGAGGTAGCGGCCTTGGCCAGTTTAGGGAGGGTCTGGACCAGCTTCTTTTCGGCCCAGTAGATATCTTTGATTTCGTCGTGGAAAAATTCCTGCAATTTGCCGTCGTGGTGTTTCGCTGCCTTGGATTGTTTGGATGCCGTCTTGTCGTGGGCGGCGGTACTCTTATTAGCGTGTGTTGTAGACATAATGTAAATTTTTGGTGTTTGGGTAGCGGATGAAATAAGTGTGCCATGGTCATTTTGTGCGGGGAAGACCGCCTGGCGGCCAGGGTTGGCGGGGTGTGATTGGGGAATAAGGGGAACAGTTTTTTCGAACAACTGCCACTTGCAGGGTCGTGATTTTTGTCTTATTTTGTCAGCGAAATCAGTATCCACATGAAAACCATTACCACATTATTGACCGCATGTTGTATTTTATCGACTGCCCTGGCCACGCAGGCCCAGCCGGACTCGGTCAAAATCACTCAAAATGCCTTAGTATTCGCCGATAGCCTGGTGAAGACGGATTCATTCGAAACCTGGCCGGCCTATGCGGAACTAGCCCCAGCCAGCGTCATCAAGTATTATGGGGGAAAGCAAGGCTATATCGAACATATCCTGCAAGGGCGGTGGCGGACCCGAAGCACTATCGCTGAAAACTCTCCCGAACTAAAAATGCTGCAGCTGGTCAACGTCCTGAATGACGAATGGCAATGCGTCATTCTCGAATCCCGCTATTTTCATAGAGACGATCAGAAATATCATTTTGTTACCTATTTCGTCGGACAAAGCAAGGACGGCGGGGAGACCTGGCGGCTGTTCGACGTCAGCTATAACACCGTCGCCAATATTATCTCTATGTTTCCCGACATCCAGGGAGATCTGGCTATCCGGGAACCCACCATTCTTACACCGGAACAGGAGGCAGCCCAACAGGCGAAAGCGGCATCCAATGCCACCCACACCAGCGCTAAAATGAAATAGCCTTTAGCAGCTCCGGAAAGATCTTCGTCGTGAAAAGGACGGATTGCGCAATGGCGTGGAAGTCTGCAATGGATTCATTGACTGCCACCACCGCCCGCAAGGCGGGAATAACGACCAGGAATTGTCCGCCCCAGCCCATGCCATAGGTTATTTCCACGCTATCCCCCCGGGTATGATACCAGCATAAGGCATAGGTGGAATTCGGGAAACCCCAGGTGGCATTGTATGGAGCCACCGGCCGCAGGATATTGTCTATCCATTTTTGAGAGACGATCCGCCGTCCCGCATACCGGCCTTTATACAACAACAGAGACCCTATCTTTATGAGATCACAGGTCCGGAGCCGAATACTCAACAACCCACTGCCGTCGTAGTACCCGTCTTTCATCTTCATCCAACTGACCTCTTGAATACCCAAAGGCCGGAAAAGATATTTTTCGGCAAAAAGNNAGGGTGCTCATTCCCGTACTACGGGTGATGATGAGCGATAGCAAATGCGTCGCAGCATTGTTGTAGTGCCATTCCCGGCCCGGATCGCCGACCATGGGGGCATGCAACGTATAGCCGGACGGATCGGGAAGGGCGAGAAAGTCCCCTATGCCGGTCATGGTACCCAGCGTCTCATGCCAGAGTCCGGAAGCCTGGTTCATCAATTGCCGCAACGTAATACAGCCCTTCCTGTTGTCGGTATCCTTGTTTAGCTCCGGAAACCACCGGGAGATCTTCTCGTCCACTGATGGGATATAGCCCTTATCGATGGCAATCCCGATCAACAGCGAGCAGATGTCTTTGGTCAATGACTGGTCATTCCGGAGATCGTCTTTCCCCGCCCCATTGAAATATTTCTCATATACGATATGACTGTCCCGGGACACCACGATTGAGTATAACCCGGGGTTATCGCGGATGGCGGTAACGGTATCCAGAAGCCGGGCGGCTGGCAGCTGGTTAGTAGATTGAGCAAGTGCAAATCTTCCGCAGAGCCCGAACAAGGCCCACATGACAAAAGCTTTTTTCATGATTTAATTATTAAGCGGTATACAGATATCCGTCACCAATTCCTGTGGCGGGGTGCGTACGGGGGAATTATGATAGATCTCGAATGGAGGAGTGTCTCTGAGGGTCAGTCCGCTGAGGGGATACCAGTTGCGGTAAATACGGCTCCACGTCTGCCATAGGCTGTCATAGGGCCCTTTATGGGTAAAGACGGCGAAGCGGCCGCCGGGC